>JAQIBW010000337.1 GCA_027858865.1 Sulfurimonas sp.
GATATTGCCATATCATAAAGTTTTTTGCGCGACTTGGTGGTTTTGAGTCTATATCTTGAAGAGTTATGCTGGCATCTAAAGATGTCAGCATAAGTAATAGTGGTAAAAAAATCTTAATCATAATAAAATATCTTATACTAAAGTAGCCAGAAGATTTAATAAATAACTCATAAAGATTATAACTACTTGTAATCCTATAATAATGACAAGTGGTGCTATGTCAAGACCATTGAAATCCGTTCTAATAAACCTACGAACCAGTCTATATGCAGGCTGAGTAACTCTGTAAAGAAATTGGACTATAGGATTATTTGGATCTGGATTAACAAAGCTGAGTAATGCAGCTATGATAACGACCCAAATATAAACTTCAACAAGACCCGTGAACAACGAACCTAACTTAACTATTAATATGCCTAAATCACTCATTTTACAATCTCTCCTATATAATTTTTAATATATTTGTATATTCCAGCAATATCTGGACCATTTTCTGTACCGGTTAGTAAAAGATGCAAGGGTTTAACGAAATTTTCACCTTTTAGACCTGATTCTTTCATGATGTACTTTTTAAAGTCATCATACTCTTCAAAGTGTGGTGCGACTTTAATCGTTTCAATCAGTACTTTTGCGGAATCTGTAAACTCTTTAGGAATCTCTTTGGCTGCAAAAATAGCTGATATTTTGGACTTTAACTCTTTTGTTGTAGATGCTTCTTCTAAATAAACTTTTGCAAGCTCTCCAATGTTAGCATCTGCAAAACCTACATATCTTGAAAGTTCTATAGCATCCATATTTTTCAGATGCTCTTTGTTAATGTCTCTTAAAAGCTCAACACTAAAGCGAGTAGGGGACTTAGATACATTTTCTAAAGTGAACCACTCTATGGCATCTTTAGTATCAAATATTTCTAGAGGAGGCTTATTTTCGATTGATATTAAATAATTTGAAATAGCATTTGGCAAGAAACCTTCTTCTAAAAGCCACTTAACACTAGGAGCATCATTGATAATAGGTAGGTGAGCATATTGTACTTCTTTCTCATAACCTAAAGATGCTCTAATGTGTTCTTGCTGAGGCGTATTACTCATGTGCTCTTCACCACGAATAACTAAAGATATATCACTCAACATGTCATCAACTGCAGATGCAAAGTTGTGAGTAGGAGTCTTGTCTTGATTCATAATGATAAAACTATCTACTGCACCCGACTCAAAGCTTAGCTCACCTTTATCGGGTCTGCTTAGTCTAATAGTAAATGGGCTCATATTATCTATTACAAGTTCAGCAGGTAGGTTTCTACAAGCGTCGTCATATCTATACTCTTGTTTATTCTCTTTAGCTTCTTCACGCTTCTTTTCTAACCAGTTATCAGAACAAAAACAGCTAAATGCTTTTTTTTCATGAACCAGATGCAAAGCCATAGCCGAGTGATAGCGGACATTTTCACTTTGGTAAATAACCTGAGTATGTTCAATACCAAAAAGAGATAGTAAACCTAAAATCTCTTCATCTTTTCCTTCTATATTTTTCTCTTTATCTAGGTCTTGTATACGAACGATTAAATCTTCATTTCTTTGTTTTGACACAATATAGTTAAATAGGGCGACTCTGAGGTCACCTATGTGCATATCACCAGTTGGACTGGGCGCAAATCTAAGCATTAAAATTCCTAACATAATATTTTTGTGATTTTAACAAATTTTTGATTAATTATAAGATGTATTAGCTATAAGCTCTTATTTGATAAAATGCAACTCTTATAATAGTTTCAAAATAAAAGGTTTAATAATAATGAGTGAGAGCAAAGATTTTTTACGTACAATAGTTGAAAAGGACTTAGAGTCAGGCAAGTGTAAAGAGGTTGTTACAAGATTTCCACCAGAGCCTAATGGTTTCCCACACATCGGACATGCTAAGTCTATCTTTATAAATTTTGGAATTGCACGTGACTATAATGGTCACTGCAACCTGAGAATGGATGATACTAATCCAACTAAAGAAGATACTAAGTATGTTGAGGCACTTGAAGATGCTGTACAGTGGCTTGGATTTGACTTTGGTGACAATCTATACTTTACTTCTGATTATTTTCCTAAAATATATGATTATGCTATTAAACTTATTAAAATGGGCAAGGCTTATGTGGATAGCTTAACAGAAGAAGAGCTACGTGAATATCGTGGTATGGTTAAAGAAGCTGGGAAACGTAGCAAATATGCAGAACGAACTGTTGAAGAAAATCTTAACCTTTTTGAGAGAATGAAAAATGGTGAGTTTAAAGACGGTGAACACGTACTAAGAGCCAAGATTGATATGGGTGCAGCTAATATGAAAATGCGGGATCCTCTTTTATATCGTATCAAACACGCTCATCATTTTAGAACAGGAGATGATTGGTGTATTTACCCAATGTATGACTTTGCTCACTGCTTGTCTGACTATACAGAGGGCATTTCTCACTCTATCTGTACACTGGAGTTTGAAAACAACCGTGATATCTACAACTGGGTACTAGAAGAGCTTGAGCTTGAGTTGCCACGTCCTTACCAGCATGAGTTTGCACGTCTAGGTATCAACTATACTGTTATGAGCAAAAGAAAGCTTTTAGAATTGGTTGAAGGTGGTCAGGTGAATGGCTGGGATGATCCTCGTATGCCTACTATTGCCGGATATAAAAGAAGAGGTTACACACCAGAATCTATTTTGAACTTCTGCGATCAAATAGGTATAGCAAAAGCAAACTCAATGGTTGATGTTGCACAGCTTGAATTTTGTATCAGAGATGATTTAAACAAAAAAGTGCCACGTGTTATGTGCGTACTTGATCCTATAAAAGTAACTATACAAAATTATGATGGGAATGAAGAGATAGATGCCCCGTACTACCCACATGATGTACCTAAAGAGGGATCAAGAAAGTTACCTTTCTCTAGTGAGATTTATATAGAAAGTGATGACTTTATGGAGAATCCTCCAAAGGGTTACTTCCGTCTTACACCTGATCAACCAGTGAGACTTAAACATGCTTATATCATATCTTGTAAAGAAGTAGTTAAAGACACTAATGGAAATATTACAGAAATAATAGCAGAGTACAGCCCTGAGTCTAAAAGTGGTTCAGACACTAGTGGCATCCAGGTCAAAAGTGCCATCCACTGGGTAGATGCTGCGTCTGCTAAAGCTGTAGAAGTAAGAGTTTATGACAGATTATTCAAAGATGAAACTCCTGAGGGAATTGAAGATATAAATCCAGACTCTTTGTCAGTTATTAAAGATGCTCTTATTGAACCTGCTGTGATAACAGATAAGCATGATGATAGATTCCAGTTTGAGAGACAAGGGTATTTTTATACTGACCCTGTTGATTACACGGACGAAAAACCTGTGTTTAACAAAATTGTCGGTCTTAAAGACTCTTGGGCTAAAAAGACAAAAGCATCTGAGCCTAAACCTAAACCTCAAGCTAAAAAAGTACAAGTAGATGGTGAAGTTGTAGCTATGAGTGAAGTTCAAAAAGCATTATTTGAAAAGTATACGGGTGAATTTGGACTAAACAGTGAAGTAGCCAATATTCTAGCTCGTGATGAGCATCTTTCGTCATTTTATAAAGAAACTCTATCTATCCTTAATAGCCCTGTGAGTCTAGCAAACATCGTAGTCAATGAAGTAGCTAGAGAGCTAAAGCAGATGCAAGAAAGTGAGCTGAAATTTACTACAAAGCAAATAGCTGAGCGTGTTAAAATGGTTGATGATGAGACTATTTCAAGTAAAATTGCAAAAGTAGTATTTGAAGTGATGGCTAAATCTGGAGAAGATCCAACACAAATAGTTGAAGATAAAGGACTTGTGCAGATAAGTGACCCCTCTAAAATTTTGCCTATTATTGATGAAATAATTGCAAAAAATCCAGACAACGTTGCTAAGTTTAAAGCAGGTAACACAAAACTTCTAGGCTTCTTTGTCGGGCAGGTACTAAAAACTACAGGTGGAAAAGCAAACCCAAAAGTGGTGAATGAACTTGTTGCAGAGAAGTTAAAATAATTTTAAAATATGGGATTTGTTAAAGGTAAGTGGTGACCCCGAGGAGAATTGAACTCCTGTGACATGGATGAAAACCATGGATCCTAACCGCTAGACGACGGGGCCACTTTTGACAGCTTTTTTAACTGAGCCGAAATTATATAGATCCATGTCTTAATAGATCCTTAAAATCTCTAAACTCTGTAATATTTACTGTTAATTATTCGTAGAAACCTCTAAGAGCTCTAATAATAACAGCATTTTTAGAGATGCTCTCAGCTTTTGCATTGTCATTTACTAAATCGTAAAGATCTAAAGGAAGAGAGATAGAGAATGTTTTAGTCTCAATTTTTCTCTTTTTAGAAATCATTGCCGTAACACTAGTTAAAAGCTCAATGATTTTTTTAGTATCAATAGGTTTTTGAATAAAACTATTTACACCAACTTCAATAGACTCAGAAATCTTTTCAATATCGTTACTTGCAGAAATAACAATAATAATTTGAGTAGGATTAATTTCACGAATTCTACGAGAAAGTTCTATACCATCCATACCAGCCATAACTATATCAACAAATACAACATCTGGTTTAACCCTGTTATATGTGTTTAACGCTTCATCACCATTAAAGCAAGAATAAACGTCAGAGAAAAAGTTTTTAAATGTAGAGCTTAGAAGCTCATTTGTTACTTTCTCG
>JAQIBW010000038.1 GCA_027858865.1 Sulfurimonas sp.
AGTTACTACAATATCGGTGTAATTCTATCTTTAATTGTACCTATAATTGCAACACCAATACTCTCATATAAACTTATAATTATTACAAACAAACTAAACCAAGCTGATAAAAAACCATCGTATCATGTTCAGTATGATGAACTGACTAAAATATATAATCAAAGACATACCTTAGAGTTGGCAAATTATGAATTTGCTATTTCAAAAAGAACAAAATCACCAATATCAGCTCTATTTATAGAATATGATTATCTTAAAGAAGTCAATAAGAAATATGGACAAAAAATAGGTGATATAGTTCTTATTGAGTTAACAAGATCAATTAACAATAATATTAGAAGTACAGATATATTTGGCAGATATAAAGGGGCTAGATTTCTTTTGATTTTCCCTATGCTTGATTTAAAAACTGCACAAAAATTAGCTCAAAAAATAAAAACAGAAATAGAACAAGTTATTCATATAAATGATGACGATATTAAAATGTCAGTAAGTATTGGATGTGCACAAATACAAACCTTTGGTGAAAGTACTTTGCAAACGCTAATAGATATGGCAGATGTAGATCTCAATAAAGCAAAAAATAGCACTAAAACAAAGTAGAAATATAAACTAAATTTCTAAAGCACCCTTTTATGCCAAAGAAGATAAAATCTCTTCATGATAAATAGAGTAAAAACTAAACAAATTTTTGTAGGCAATGTAGCGATTGGTGGCGACGCACCTATTTCTACACAGTCTATGACATATTCAAAAACTTCCGATGTAGCATCTACAGTTGAACAGATAAAAAGACTTCACTTTGCAGGTTGCGATATTGTACGTTGTGCAGTTCCAGATATGGAAGATGCACTTGCACTAAAATCCATCAAAGAGCAGATCGATTTACCTCTTGTTGCAGATATTCACTTTAACTATAAACTAGCTCTTGTTGCGGCTGAAGTTGTTGACTGCATACGCATAAATCCAGGAAATATTGGCTCAAAAGAGAAAGTTGCCGAAGTTGTAAAAGCTTGCCAAGAGCGTAATATTCCTATCCGTATCGGTGTAAATGCAGGTTCACTTGAAAAAGAGTTCTTAAACAAGTACGGTCAAACTGCACAGGGGATGGTTGCATCTGCTGAGTACAATATAAAGTACCTAGAAGACTTAGGATTTAGCGATATAAAAGTATCTCTAAAGGCCAGTGATGTCGGTAGAACTGTAGATGCATACAGAATGTTACGTCCTAAAAACAACTATCCATTTCATCTAGGAGTAACAGAAGCCGGAACACTTTTTCATGCTACTGTAAAAAGCTCTATCGGTCTTGGAACTCTTTTACTAGACGGTATTGGCGATACTATGCGCGTATCTATAACCGGTGAGTTAGAAGAAGAGATAAATGTTGCACGTGCAATTCTTAAAGATAGCGGTGCGATGCCAGATGGTCTAAACATTATCTCTTGTCCTACATGTGGACGCATCGAAGCAGACTTAGTCTCGGCAGTTGCTGAGATAGAAAAAAGAACAGCACATATAAAAGCACCGCTAAATGTTTCAGTTATGGGATGTGTAGTAAATGCAATAGGTGAAGCAGCTCACGCTGATGTTGCCATTGCTTATGGAAAAGGAAAAGGTCTTGTAATGGTAAAAGGTGAAGTTATAGCTAACCTAAACGAAGATGAACTTGTTGATAAGTTTGTATACGAAGTTGAGAAAATGGCAAAGGAATCAGAGTAATGCAAGATAATTTATACAACCTAGCCTTTGAGCGTTCAATTTTAAGTTCTATTGTTTTTGAACCTCAACAGTTTGATGAACTAAGCGTTGCATTAAAAAAAGATGATTTTTATCTTCCGGCTCACCAAGATATCTTTGGAGCTATGACACTTCTTTTACAAAAAGATCAACCAATAGATGAAGAGTTTATAAAAAAAGAACTTATAAAGATAAAGAAATTTGATGAACAGGTAATGATAGAGATTCTATCTGCAAATCCTATCTCAAATACAAAAGCTTATGTTGAGGAAATAAAAGACAAATCACTAAAACGCCATCTTCTGACACTTACAACTGAGATAAAACGAGTTACAGTTGAAGAAGAACTTCCATCTGCAGAAGTGATAGACATAGTAGAGAAAAAACTATATGAGATAACTCAAGACAATCAAACGAGCGACTTTAAAGACTCTCCACAAATGACATATGACACTATGGAGTACATCAAAGAGATGAAAGCTCGTGGGAACAGTGTTCTTGTTGGTGTAGATACAGGATTTCATGAACTAAACAAAATGACTACCGGTTTTGGTAAAGGGGATCTTGTTATTATCGCTGCACGTCCAGCAATGGGTAAAACTTCTTTTATACTAAACACCGTAAATTCTCTTATCATGCAGGGAAAAGGTGTAGCATTTTTCTCACTTGAGATGCCAGCAGAACAGTTGATGCTTAGACTTCTTTCGGTTCAGACTTCTATCCCTCTTCAACAGTTGCGTTTAGGTGATATGAATGATGATCAGTGGAGTTCACTCAACGGTGCTATTGATAAAATGAACTCTGCTAAACTTTTTGTAGATGACCAAGGTAGTCTAAACATTAACCAACTTCGCTCGAAACTTAGAAAACTAAAAAATCAGCATCCAGAGATTGAGATAGCTGTAATTGACTACCTTCAGATTATGCAAGGTATCGGTAACCAAGACAGACATATCCAAGTATCTGAGATTTCACGTGGACTTAAGATGCTCGCACGTGAGCTAGAGATGCCAGTTGTTGCTCTTTCTCAGTTAAATCGTGGTCTTGAGTCAAGAAATGACAAACGACCTATGCTGAGTGATATTCGTGAGTCTGGTTCTATTGAGCAAGATGCTGACATCATCCTTTTTGTTTATCGTGATGATGTTTACCTTTATAAAGAAGAAAAAGAACGCGAAAAGGCTGCAAAAGCTGAAGGTAAAGAGTTTACCTCGGAGTATATAGAAAAAGAGGAAGAAGATGCTGAGATTATTATCGGTAAACAGAGAAATGGTCCAACTGGACATGTTAAACTCGTTTTCCAGAAAAAGCTTACTCGCTTCGTAGAAGCACCAAAATTCTCTGCAGGAGTTGAAACTGCTTATGAAAATATAGATACCAAGTCTGCAAACATAGATACGGGTGCACCTTCTATAGCGATGCCAACCCTCTAAATGGCTTTAGAGAGAGTCGAACTTTTTAATAAAAAAGAGTTCCTCTCCTTTTTTCTTCTAGCGCTTTTCATACTAGCCTACTCTCTACTTATAAATTTTCAAAACTATAAAAATCTAACACGCTTTGATTCATACATCATAAACGCTACAGTCTTAAAACAATACGCAAAAACCAAAGATTCTAGAAGCTACCAAGTTCTAAAACTAAAAACAGATAGTGGTCTCGCTTTTTATACCGGAGCTAAAGACTCTTTTGCTGATGTAAAGGGTAAAGAACTTACACTTAAAATCTATGCAGGAGAAGTTTCATTTTATGAGTATCTTACTACTTTTTATGCTTACTCTAAAGTTCAAAATATCAGTGAAGTAAAAACTCTAAAACAAGGACTAAACTCATACATAGCATCTCAGCACAAGAGTGAACATATTACAAATATATATCAAGCCTTATTTAGTGCAACTCCACTAAACAAAGATTTACAAACTACTTTTTCAACTCTTGGAGTATCGCATCTATTGGCTATAAGTGGGTTTCACCTTGGCGTACTCAGTGGGCTTCTTTTTTTTCTCATAAGACCCCTATATAACTTTTTTCAAAACAGATATTTTCCATATAGAAACAGTAAGTCAGATATATTTTTGATTGTTGCATTTTCTTTACTGCTTTATCTAAACTTTCTAGATTCTCCACCTTCTTTGCTTCGTGCATTTGGAATGTTAGTCGTTGGCTTTGTACTTTACGATAGAGGTATTAAAATCATCTCAATGCAAACACTTTTACTAACTGTCATACTACTTTTAGTGATATTTCCTAGTCTCTTATTTTCACTTGGGTTTTGGCTCTCAATATCCGGTGTCTTTTACATTTTCTTATTTCTCATTCATTTTAAACACCTTAGTAAAATATGGCAATTTATCTTGATACCGTTTTGGGTATACATTTTGATGCTGCCATTCTCTTTGGTTATCTTTGGAAATTTCAGCATCTACCATCCGCTCTCAATTATCTGGACTACACTCTTTACTCTTTTTTATCCTCTTAGTATCTTCTTGCATCTGATAGGTCAGGGAGATTTATTTGATGGAGTTTTGGAGAGTCTTATGCTTTTAGCTCAAAGCCAAGAGACTGTAGAGTTAGAAACTTCTTGGCTAGTCCTTCATATTGGACTATCCATAATGAGTATATTTAAAAAGAGTTTTGTCTGGCTACTGCTCTTCTTTAGTCTCTCTTTTTTGATATATGCGATTAATCATATAACATAGTTTCAAACCATAGATAAAAATAATCCAAGAGACATAAATCCATAAAAATAGAAACATCATTATCGCAAAAGAACCATACATAGTTGTATATGCTTTGTTATAAAAAACATACTCTATGAAGGCATTTTTAGAGATGCTAAATACTATTGAAATAATAAACGAGCTTATAAGAGATGCTCTTGGATTTATCTTAGTATTTGCCCCTATTTGAAAGATAAGAAAAAAGAGTGCCCAGATAATTATATAGGGGACAATAGGAAGGATATTTAGACCCGAAGTCACTGTGTTAGATGATATCATAATGGCTAATTGTGCTGTGATATAAAAAGATGCTCCTAATGCTATTGGCGTAAGAGTAAGCATCGTCCAGTAAGTAGTAACTGATTCCCAAAGTGTTCTTGATTTTGCATGAAAAATCTTATTTGCTATATACTCAAAGTTTTTAAAAAACAGAAGTGAAGCAACTAAAATCGTAACTAGACCAATTACTCCCATTTTCGCAGAGTTTGCTAAAAAACCATCAATATGACCCATTATAGCTTCAGAATTTACAGGCATCAAGTTTGAGAATATAAATGTTTTTATACTTTCATAGTGCTCGGCGAATGATGGTAAAGAAGTAAGAAGTGTCATCATGATAAGAAGTAGCGGGATAATTGTAAAGATAGTATAGAAGCTAAGACTAGCCGCAAATAGTGTTAGTTCCTTATCAACAAAAGTGCTGATAAAAAACTTCACATGTCTATAAATATAATTAATATTAAATTTACCACTAATCATAACTAGTTCCTTAGTTTAACCCCATCTTAGCAGGATTCAAAATATTGTTAGGGTCAAATGCTTTTTTGATTGATTTAAAAAGATTCATCTCTTCATCTGTAAATGCCATATGCATATATGGTGCTTTTGCAAGCCCTATTCCATGCTCACCAGACAGAGTTCCACCTAAGTCAATAGTAGCTTGAAAAACCTCTTCAATGGCTTTGTAAGCAATTTTAACCTGCTCTGGGTCACTTCCGTCAACCATAACGTTTGTATGCACATTACCGTCACCTGTATGACCAAAACATGGGATGTTTATTTGGTACTTATCAGCAATTGCATAAAACTTCTCTAGTAGTTCTGGCAGGGCTGAACGAGGAACAGTTACATCCTCATTTAGTTTTTTACTTCCATAAACACTAAGTGCAGGAGAAGCATTACGACGAGCAAACCAGATATCAGCAGCTTCTTTATCATCTTTTGCAATTTTAAATTCACTACATCCATTTTCACGGAAAACTTTCTCAATCTGAGCTAGCTGGAAGTTCAAATCATCTTCTAAATTTCCATCAACATCTGTAACTAAAAGTGCTCCGGCATCTACCGGAAGACCTTTGTTAAAAGTCTGCTCAACAGCTCTAATTGTCAAGTTATCTAAAAACTCCATTGCAACTGGAGTGATACCACTAGCCATCGTTTTGTAAACAGCTTCCATTGCAGCGCCAACTGTTGGGAATATTCCCATTGCTGTTTTAGTAAGTTTTGGTTTTGGAATAAGTCTTAAAGTTATCTCAGTTAAAACTGCTAGTGTTCCCTCAGATGCTATAAGTATTCCACTTATGTTATATCCAGCTACATCTTTGATGGTACGTTTGCCAGCTTTAATAATATCACCATTAGGAAGGACTGCACGAGTAGCCATTACATAATCTTTAGTGATTCCATATTTTGCGGCTCTCATACCACCGGCATTTTCACTTACGTTTCCACCCAGAGTTGAGTACTCTTGAGATGCTGGATCTGGCGGATAAAAAAGACCTACCTCTTCTACTGCACGCTGTAGGTCCATATTTATAACACCAGGCTGAACTATGGCTACCATGTTTTTCATATCGATCTCTAGGATTTTGTTCATATGTTTTTCCATCGCCAAAACGATTCCACCAGAACTAGGAAGTGCTCCACCCGTAAAGCCACTGCCTGCTCCACGAGGTACTATAACAATTTTATGCTCGTTACAGTACTTTAAAATCTCACTAATATCGTCCTCATTTCTTGGAAAGATAACAGCATCTGGCTCGAAGTGCTCTCTAGTTGCATCATATGAGTAAGCTATTAAGTGTGCTTTATCGCTGTAGATATTATCATCACCAACAATGTTTGTAAAATGTTTTAAATGTTTTGAATCAATCATTCTGAAGTCTCCAGTTTAAAATTCTTAACTATCTTTTGTAGTTCTTTGTTGTTAGGATTAGCCTTTGTTAAAAGCTCATAGTAGTAAGGCTCGTAAGATTCTAACTTACTACTTCCTTCTCCCCACCATGCTGCATCTATCTCTTCTACCCTTGTGTAAAAAGGCAACTGCGTGTTATCTTGCTTAAGCTCTGCATCTGTGATAGTCAAAATCTTAAAACTTTTAGCATCTATTGTAAAAAGTTTCTTCTCAAGATATATAAATACCAGACCAACAGAAGTGGATATAGAAAATTTAGTAAAATCTTCTCTAAGTGGTGTTGGATGTCCATTAAAAGATAAAACAGTCGCGAAAATATCTGGATGAACCCATTGTAAGTCTTTTACGCTTCTTGTGATTCTATGATAAATATCTTCATTTGGAGAGATTAACATACCTCTTGTGTATCCAAAAGCCAAAATTGCTTCGTCTCCAGCTTTAACACTCCATCTACCGCTCGGAAGTGCATTGTTTTTTAAAGCATCGTATGGACTCATTTTAAGCGTTGCTATTTTATTTTTATCATCAAAATCTATTACTACTATATTTTTTAAAATAACTG
>JAQIBW010000151.1 GCA_027858865.1 Sulfurimonas sp.
AATTTGTAGAGTTAAAAGAGATTGGCTATGAGAATAAGATGAAAGAATGGATGCAAAATATCAAGGGTTTCATAAAAGATTAATAATTATAGTTATAAACTACTTGAAGTAAAACACTAAGGAGTTCTACCTATGGAAATCACATCATCTTCTAACACTATTAACATTACAGGAAATATAAAAAGTATTAGTAATTTTTCTGAAATTAAAAACATACTTGAAAGTGTAGTAAATCAACACAAAAATATAACAATAAATATAATAGATTCTCTTTCTATAACATCTTCAGTTATCGGTTATTTCAACAAACTTATCTTAAAAGACAATATCAGCATAGAGATGCGTGTAGGGAATGAGCAACTTTTGCATCTACTTACAGATCTTAACCTAGCATCTACATTCAAGGCAAGGAAGCTATAAAATGAGTATAAAATTCAAACTCAACCTGATTGCGGCTATTGTTGTTTCTTTTGCCCTAATTATTATTGCACTTACTGCAAGCAAGGCAGTTCATGACAGATCAGTAATATTAAAAGCACAAGAATTAAATATACTTTCTCAAAAGCTCTCTTTATTAATTCATGAGACGCAAAAAGAGAGAGGTGCGAGTGCAGGTTTTATAGGTTCAAAAGGCAGTAAATTTGGAGATATTCTTCCAAAGCAAAGAGTAATGACTACACAAAGAAATAGTGAGTTTACAGCTTATACTTCAACGCTTGACTTGAGTTCATTTCCTAAAGAATTACAAGGTGAGATTTCAGCTTTCAATCTTGATATGAGCAGGATTAATGATATCCGTTCTAAAGTTGATTCTCTTAGTATTAGCGTAAAAGATGAAGTAACTTACTATACTAAAATGAATAAAAAAATCTTAAATATAGTTGCTCTTACTGCTAAACTAGCTGATACACAAGAGTTAGTTAAATCTCTAGATGCATATACTAACTTTTTAAAGTCAAAAGAGAGAGCCGGAATTGAGAGAGCAGTACTTAGTGGAACATTTGGAGCTGATAAATTTGGTACGGGGATGTTTGCAAAATGGATAACTCTAGTTGCTGAACAAGATGCATATTTGGATTCATTCAAAGCTATGGCAACACAGGGCTCAAAAGATTTTTATAAAAATAAAATGAACTCTCCTGTAATTGCTGAAGTTAATGCTATGAGACAGATTGCAAGGGATAAAGCTTCAATCGGAGGCTTTGGAGTTGATAGTGTTACTTGGTTTAAAACAATAACTAAAAAAATCAACCTCTTAAAAGAAGTTGATGATGAACTTGCAAAACAAAATAATGCTCTGCTTGCAGAGGTAGAGTCTGCTTCAAAAATAACTACAACTATTACTCTGGCTAGTTATAGTATCTTTGCTATAGTAATTTTTATAATTATTTTCCTTATCTCTAAAGGCATAAATATTAGTGTTAAAAGCTCTTTAGAGAAAATCAGCTGTGTTTCTGACAATCTTGATTTAACGTGTGACATCATTGTTGAAGGTAAGGATGAAATATCTCAAATATCTAAAGCCATAAATGTTATGATTATTGCGTTTAAACATAGTGTATATGAGGCAAAAAATGTATCAGCTGCTACAACTGAGGAGAGCCAAAAACTTCACAATGTTGTTGAAGATTTAACTAAAAACGGCAACGTTGCAGATGCTAAAATAACAAGTATTAATACACTAGTTTCTGACGTTGGTCAAAGACTTGATGCGGTTGAAGAGGCTTCTATTACAGTAACAGAAGACTTATATAAAACATTTAACGTTTTAGATAGTTTTGTCTCTAAACTAGATTCTGTTGTGCATGCAATAGATGAAGGAAGTGAACATCAACAAGATTTAGTACAAAAAGTATCATCACTTACAGAACAAGCTAAAAATATTAAAGATGTACTAGCTATTATCTCAGACATTGCAGATCAGACGAACTTGCTTGCTCTTAATGCAGCTATTGAAGCAGCACGTGCTGGTGAACATGGTCGTGGTTTTGCCGTTGTTGCTGATGAAGTAAGAAAACTTGCGGAGAGAACACAAAAATCTCTTAGTGAGATTAGTGCAAATGTAAATCTAATCACTCAAAATGTTGTTGAGATTTCTGAAGAGACTGATAAGACATCAACAAATATGCAAAATATTTCAGGTTCAGCTCAAGAGTTGATTTCTGACTCACAAGAGACTAAAGATAACTTATCTATAACTACAGAAAAATCAACAGATGTTATGCATCAAAGTACATATATTGCAACAAAAACAAAAGAGTTAATTGCTAGTATGGATGAGATTATAGAACTATCAAAAGAGAATGTACAACACAGAACTAAAGTAGAAAGTAGTGTTAATAAGCTCTCAAGTGATTCAGATAAACTACAAAATGAGCTTAGTAAGTTCAGAGTATAGTAAAAATATATATGATAAAAGAATCTATTGAGATGGATAATAAATACCTAGAAGAGTCGAGGAACACTAAGCTCCAAGAGTTGGAAGAAAAAGATAAATATAGTTCTTACCAAGAAGATTTAGCTTTTGCAAAAGAATTAAATATTCTTCGAAATGACTTTTATTATCAAATGCTAGATTCTACATACACTGCTCTTGTAGATTTTTCATATCAACCTCTGGATATTTTAAGCGGAGATGCATACAGTGCAAGGAGAATAGATAAGAACAAAACTTTTTAACTAATAGTTGATGGAATGGGAAAAGGTCTCTCTGCTTCTCTTAGTTCAATGCTTGTTACATCATTTATAAACCATATCATAGATAAAATGCTGGACTTGGGTAACTTTGATTTGCATAGACTTGTATATGAGTCACTCGAGTATATTAAACCTGTATTATTAGAAGAAGAAGCTCTCTCCATAGATTATATATTGCTTGATTTCATGAATGAGAAGATGCAATACGCGAAGTTTGCAATGCCTGCAATACTACTGCAAAACAAAGATGATGAAATAATAAAAATTAAATCTAATAATGGACCTATTAGCAAGTATATAAAAGATTTTATTATATCTGATTATGATATTTCACAGATAAATAAATTTCTATTTTACAGTGACGGTATGATTGAGAATTCTACAAGGTTCAAAGATAAACTATATATTGAGTATATAGAAGAAGATTTTTTAGACTCCTTTACAAAAGATGGGATGAGAGAGAGACTTCTTTGGAAGATAGATAAAGCTGAAGATGATATTACATTTA
>JAQIBW010000302.1 GCA_027858865.1 Sulfurimonas sp.
GTTCTAGATTTTTTACAAACAAATAAGCATACTATCTCTATCAATCTGACCTATTCTGACATTACAAATAAAAGCTTTATGGAGAGCCTCTATAAAAGAATCTCAAAAGAGAATATTGGGAATAGACTTATAGTTGAAATTACAGAAAACGAAAGTATAAAAGACTATAAACTTTTAAAAAAGAGTATCATAAAATTTCGTAGTTTAGGTGTAAAAATTGCTATTGATGATTTTGGTAGTGGCTATTCTAGCTTTAGTCAAATTTTAGAGATTCACCCTGATTATATAAAAATAGATGGAACTATCATTGAAAATATAGACACTGATACACAAGCATTTATATTAACAAAAGCGATAGTAACATTTTCTAAAGAACTTGGAATCAAAGTAATCGCAGAGTATGTACATAGTAAAAAGATTCACGAGATACTGCTAGACTTCAAGATTGATGAATTTCAAGGCTATTACTTCTCTGAACCACTCATAGAGATATAAAAGAAGCTATCTCAGAAAATACAACTGCTCTGTTTTGCTCTTTTTCATCTAATATTTTACCAAGCATCTGAGATATATTTTCATCCATGTTTGGAACTATATTTTTAATATTTTCAAGTTTCTCATTTTTTAACACATTTGTAAATCTTTCATAAGCAGTGTATGGCTCTTTTTTACTAAGAGCATAGTAAAGTCTGCGACCTATCTCAAAGATTTCGAACTCTTCATTTTTACCAGTATGTGTTTTGTTACTAAAACCAAAATCTATATCTATGCTTTTATCTCTTAAATATGCGCCAAGTTTCATCATAAAACCTATATTTGCCGGGGTATATTGGCTTAATACTCTATCGTGAAATGCTTCAAAAGTTTCATCAGTTTTTTTATGTGATTTATACTCAAGCATCAGGCTCTCAACATAAAAATGAGCATATCTAAGCGGTGCAGATTTAATAACTGCATAGCCTTCGACACCCTCACTTACAATTTTTCCACCAAGAGATATATGCACACCATCTTCATTTTCACCATTTACTTTAGCTTTACAACCCTCAAAACCTATATCTCCAAGTCCATGAATTCCACAGCCTTTTACACATGCTGACCAATACATTCTCACTCGTCCGCTTACAAGCGGTACTTTTTCACTTAAATATTGAGACATATTGATAGCATCATTTTTATTTTCAATAACACCAAATGGGCAATGTTCTGTTCCTGCACAAGCTATTAAATGATTAAAATAAGGAGTATTTACACTTTTGTATCTATCAAAAAAAGACTCATTTAACAAAGCAGGCACATCCTTAACCCCCAAGATGTATAGACTTTGTTCCATATCAAAGCGTATCTCTTCCTTTGCATATTTTTCACCAAGAGTTGCTACTTCAATCATGCCTGAGCCACTAAATACACCAGAGGGAATCACAACATGAACAGCGAATGAGCCATCTCTTAGTTGCACTTTACCATGATCTGGATCATTAAAGTCCATCTTTGTCATAGTCTCCCCTGCACTTGCAAAGTCAACTCCTGCATTTTCACGAATGGCACTTGATATCTCATCCATACCAACTGCATCTATAAGAAAGTGAAGTCTGTTTTTGTTTCTGTTGTCTCTAAAACCAAATCTTTTAAACAAATCAGTTATAGACTCAAAAGCTTTTAGAACCTCATCTTCATTTGCTAAAAAGATATCTGCACTCTTGGCAATTTTACCGACCTTTCCGCCAAGATACATGTTATAACCGTAACAACCATCTTTTTGAGCCAGGACAAAACAGCAGTCATGTCCAAAAACATTACATCTGTTTGAGAGTGAACCAGTTATAGAAGTGTTAAACTTTCTAGGAAGAGTAGATATCCACTCAGGAGAGTAAAGAAAAGTCTCTTGCAGTTTTAATAGTAGATTATATGAAGGTAGAACATTGTCAAACCCAAGAGCATCTAGTGGGTCTGTCATTATGTTTCTAAAGTTATCCACACCAGTCTGATAAGAATCAATTCCAACATTTTTAAGTTTTTGTAATATTGTAGGAATATCTTTAATATCTAAGTATCTAAGTTCACATTGCGCTCTAGTTGTTAAGTCTATGTAATCTTGTCCGTACGCTAATGCACACTCACCTATTGCCCTAATTTGAGCAGAGTTTAGGTATCCACCGGGAATACGAATTTTAATCATAAACTTTTGAGGTGTTGCAGGTCTGTCATAGATGCCAAAACATTTTAAAAAGTACTTTTTATCTTCATCAGGGATAGAGTCATAACCATTCTCTGAATACTCTTGAAGTTTATCAAAAGCCTCTTGTGGGTTTTTCAGTTCTTTAATTTGCTCTACCTTATTAAGTTTTTTACTTCTTGCATCATAGGCTTTTTGTAGTGCTTCCATTTCAAAGCTCCAATATTATTTATATGTATAATATTAGCTACTTTTCATGCTTTACTAGGCAGTTTATTGATTATTTTTTATACAGCTTTTCATCAGAACTAAAGAAATCTTTTAATTTATTTATCATAGTGGCTCTTTATATTTAGTTGATATAATTTTAATACAAAAGACAAATATGAGGATTTATATTGAAAAAAATTATTTATATACTTAGCCTCATGCTTTTTACTACCTCTTATGCTTATAATATGCAAGACTTTGAATTTTACACAGAAGCTTGTAAAAGAAATGACTATGTAAGTTGTTCTCATTTAGCCATCATATATGAAGAAGATATCCTGGTTAAACAAGATATGAAAAAAGCATTTAAGCTTTACTCAAAAGCTTGTGGAGGTGACTATGCTTTTGCCTGTCACAATGTAGCTGTAACTTACTCAAAAAGTGACAATCAAGCACTCAAAAGTATAGCTTTAAAATTTTATGATAGAGCATGCGATGGGGGTTATACTGAATCATGTATATACCTTGGACGAATGCATAGAGATTCACATACTTTAAATAGGGACTATAAAAAAGCTAAAGAGTATTTTGAAAAAGCTTGTGAAGGCAACAATCGTCTAGGTTGTAAAGAATTAAGAATATTAGAAGAGTCTGGTTACTAATCTAAAGTTGATCAGCATGTCCAAAAAATATCTCTTGTTCGCTATTTTTTCTCATACTTTCTAAAATATTTTTTGCTTTGATTTTTGTCGGTTTATCAAAGTAAATAAACATATTTCTTGAAAAGATAAAATCGAATTTTCCAATATTTATAAAAGATGGATCAAATAGATTTTCCAGTCTAAAAGTCACATGAGATTTGACACTGCTCTTTAGCGCATATAAGTTACCATCTCTGTCAAAATATTTATCTTTAATCTCATCAGTAAGGTTTCTTACATTTCTCTCTTTGTAAACAGCCTCTCGTGCTTTTTGTAAGGCATCTGAGTTAATATCTATACCAACTATTGTTATCTTGCTTGGAGGTACTCCTGCTTCAAGAAGTGCAATAGCGATGCTATAAGGTTCTTCGCCTGTTGCAGATGGAGCACAGAGTATATCTACAGCTTGTCCATAACTCTTAACCAGTTCTACAAGTTCTGCAATTTGTCTAAACTCTCTATAAAAAAATGTCTCATTTGTAGTTAAGTAATCTATCAACTCTTGTTTTATAATCGCATCTGAATCTACCATTGTTAATAATTTTGAAAATGAACTAATCTCTCGTTGCCTACAAAAAGTCATAACTTTATTTGTCAATATACTTATCTGATTGTCAAATGTCACACCCGTCTCATTTTTAAAGTACTCTGCTATGGATGTAACATCAGTGTAGTCCGTAGGTTCGACAATTTTTTCTTCTTCTAAAATGAGTTCTTTCTTCTTTTTTAAAAAACTAAACATTAGTAACAAAATTCCTTTATACTATCTACTATCTGAGCAATATCCAGTACTTTAATATCTTTTACTTCTTTTCTTGCACGACTAGGCATACCATCAACAATGGCACTGCTCTGACTCTCAGTTATACATGATGAGCCATTTTGACCAAGTATTTTACAAGCTTCTACACCGTCTTGACCAATGCCCGTTAAGATAACACTTAAAATATCAAAATCTTTACTATATGGTACAAAAGAGTTAAATAGAGTATTTATATCTGGATTAAAAGCATTTACTGGTGACTTTGCTTGAGAAAAAATATATCCAGAACTATTTTTACTTATGGTTGTAGCTCCACAACATACATATATATTTGCATTTTCCAAGTACTCTTGATCATTGGCAACAGATATGGAATTCAGATGATTTTCTTGTAGCCTTTTAGCAAAACTTTGCATAAAACCAACTGCCATATGTTGTGCAATAACTATCGTAGTACTTTGCAGTAAAGGCAGAGCATTTACAATTTTTTCTATTTGTCCTGGCCCTCCCGTAGAGGCACCAATTAGGACAATTTTACTAGGTTTTAAATATTTCAAGTTTAGAGTGTAGGTCATCTGTCATTGAGTTTAAGTGATCAGCGGCAGCTGCGATCTCCTCAACATTACGGGCATTAACTAAAGAGATATCATTTATCTCTGTAATCTGAGTAACTATAGACTCCACATCATTTCCTGTTTTCTCAAAGTCTGTTACAGTTCTATCACTTGCAACTACAGCTTCATCAACTATCCTAACGCTAATGTTGATTTTATCTTCAACTTGTATGGCCATATCTGCAAGCGCTTGGATATCTTCAGAGTTACTGCTCATTTGTCCACTAACATCTCCTATAGACTGAACGATTACGTTTATAGTAGCATTGATTTCTGTAAGAGATTTTTGAGTTCTCTCTGCAAGTTTACGAACTTCATCGGCAACAACAGCGAACCCACGTCCATGTTCACCCGCACGAGCCGCTTCAATAGCAGCATTAAGTGCCAGAAGATTTGTCTGATCTGCGATATCTGAGATAACTTCAAGAACATGTTTGACTTCATTCGCGTCTTGAGATACTGTGTTCATTTTCTCTGCTAACTCTACTTCCAACTCAGCACTTCTTTGTACATCTGACGTAAGTTTAATTACATCATCACGAGCTTCTGTAAGATTTTCATTTGCTTTTATGATATCATTTTTACTCTCTTGAGCATCTATGATTGCCTTATTTATCTCATCTTTAATATTAACTGCTTTTCGCGTAGCCGCGTCAACAACGTTTACAGATTTCTCAACATTTTCTCCAACACCAAGAGCTGTAGTAGAAAGTTCATGAGAAATAGAAGCATTCTCAGATGAACTTTGTTTTGAAGTTTCTATCAACTCTTTTAATGAAGTCATAAGACCATTAAAACTCATCGCTATCTGGGAAAGTTCTAAAGGTGCATTTTCATCTACTTTTAGAGTTAAGTTTTTATTATCACCAATATTTAAAAGAGTCGCTTTAAACTTGTTAATAGGTCCAATAATACTTATATTAACTGCAAATGTAGATATAGTTATCATAATTATTAGTATAATCACAGACCATATTATTATATGATTTCGTATACTATTTGGAGCGATAAGAACTTCTGCTTCATCCATTCTTGAAATAATTGCCCAATTGAAATCTTCTCCAATTTTAACAAATGAATAAGAAAGTAATACATTTTCCCCCGTATATCCCTTTGCCATAACTATACCAGTTTTTCCAGAGTGTGCTGCTTTAGTAGCTATTGTATCTACAGAACCAGTTGATGGATTTGCAAAAGATGCTTTTATGGTATGAGTTTTTTTATTTAGATAACTGTCACTTCTCATCAATTTATCTAGACCTACAAGATAGTCTTCTTGAGTATTACCATATCCTTTTCTAAACTGCATTATATTATTGATAGATGCATCTGATACTTGCAAAACTACTATTGCTTTCATCACGCCATCTGTAATTACAGGAGCACCCAAGAACATTGCCGGAGCACCTGCACTTGGAGCATAAGCTCTCATATCTACAAAAACAGGACGCTTAAGTTCTTTTACTTTTTTGTACACTTCCCCAAGTCCTGAGTCTTTTAGACTTCCATTGCCTACATTTTCCCCAAAATCTGACTCTTTCGCCTGTGAATACATAACATGTCCATGTTTTGCACAGATAACAAATACATCATAGTAGCCATACTCTTTAGCATATTTTTGAAAAAATGCCTCATGTGGAGCTATTTTATCTTTTGCTAGTTGATTAGTAACCGGATATTTATCAGTAGCTTTAACTTCGAGTTCTTCATGTACATAAATCAGGTCATTAACCAGATTATAAAGATTCTCACTCTCTGCCATAACATTAATATCGCCAATTCTCTCTGCAAAGAAATTCTGGATTTGTTGAGCTTTAGAATCTCTTGTTCCAGTTAGAGTGTCGTAACTATTTTTCATAAGAGCTTCTTTACTCTCTGACACCGATATGTAAGTTGTTATTAGCGCCAATAGTATTAGCGATAACGCTGTCGATAAGATAATTTGCATTCTTATTGAGAGTTTATTCATTTAACTTCCTAATATATATAACTCAACTTTCGCACATAAAACCCAACTCTTTTTG
>JAQIBW010000150.1 GCA_027858865.1 Sulfurimonas sp.
TTATTATACGGAGTTGATACAAAAGGGATTCCTCAAGGTCACTTTTTAGATTCTATAGCTGTATATACTGCAATTTTTACTCCGATTATATTTGTATATATATTTTATATACTATATAGAAGGTATTTAACTAAGCAGATTGATATTTTATGGTTTATAGCATCTGTTGCATTTGTCTTCTCTCTACTTCTATCTTTTAGACAGAGAATAGAGCTAGAACATTTTGCACCGTATCTAATTTTAGCTCTTCCTCTAGCCGCACAAACATTCGGTCATTCATATAGAGTTAGATTAAAAATGTTTAGAACTAAGTATAAAGCTGCTTTTGTAATATCACTGGTTTTACTTGTATTAAATTCTTTAGTAGTATTTTTTAATAAAGAGATATATGTTTTTATAGATAAACCACAAAATCACTTTGCATACAATATGCATGTTGCTAAAGAGTTAGCAAATGAGTTAAAAAGTAGAGGTATAGAGTGCGTAGATACTGATTACAAGATGCAAAGCAGATTAAAGTTTTATGGTGTAACAAATTGCAACACTAGCATAGTCGCCGAAGTAAGCCTAAAAAATCAAAATAGAAAGAATGTTACAATAAGTTACAGTAATAGACCTGTTTATAAAGCAAGTGTTACTAAAGTAAACACTAATTAAATCTATTGAGTTCTGACTCTTAACTAATGAGAGTAATTTAATAACATGTGATAAAATTACTCTCAAATAATAAAAACAGGGAGTTGCAAATGGCTCAAAAAGCGATTAGAGAATATGATGCAAAGTCGATTTTAGCAAAACATTGGGATAAGTATTTTCCAGATTTTACTTATGCTTATGAAACTGTAATGGTTCAAAATGGATCAGAATTAAAGAAAGTTGCAAAAAATAAAACTTGGTTAAAAGAGAAAACATTAGTTGCTAAACCGGATATGCTATTTGGTAAAAGAGGCAAAAATGATTTAGTACTTTTTAAAGATGCTAAACCAGGTGATGTTTCTTTAGCTAAAGCTGTATCTTGGATTGATGAGAAATCATCAAACGAACAATCAGTATATTTTTCATTTGATGGAGACACTCCTACCGGTGACGCAAAAGTTGATATGTTAACTCACTTTATTGTTGAGCCATTCACTCCTCATAAACAAGAAGAAGAATACTACATCTCTGCAACAGTTGTTGGTGATTATGACATGCTTTACATGTCTGCTGAAGGTGGAATGGAAGTAGAAGAGGGTTGGGATGAAAAAGTTACTGAGGTAGCATTCGCAATTACTGATAAAGAAGAGGAAATAGCTAAGAAAATCAAAGCTAATATTCCTAAAGATGTTGCAAAAGCTGATAAAGCTTCATTTGCTGAATTTGCAATTGGTTTTTTTAGAGCATATAGAGAGTTAAATTTTGCATATCTTGAAATCAATCCATTTGTTATGCAAGATAAAAAGATAGAACTTCTTGATATGGTTGCTAAACTTGATGATACTGCTGGTTTTATGATGGTAGAAGAATGGGGAGATATTGAGTACCCTAATGCATTTGGTATGGAAGCAAAATCTCCGGAAGTTGCTGCTATTGAAGAAGCAGATTCTAAAACAGGAGCTTCACTAAAACTTACTTTACTAAAGCCGGAAGCTAGAATCTGGACTATGGTTGCTGGTGGTGGTGCTTCAGTTGTTTATGCTGATACTATTGCTGACTTAGCTGGAATCGATGATTTAGCTAACTATGGTGAGTACTCAGGTGGTCCAACTACTGGTGAAACTAAATTTTATGCTGAGACACTACTAGATCTTATGACTAGAGAAAAAGACTCTAAAGATCGTGATAAAATCATGATTATTGGTGGTGCGATTGCTAACTTTACAGATGTTGCTAAAACATTTACAGGTATTATTCAAGCATTCGAAAAATATGCAGATAAGATGAAAAAAGTTGGTGTTAAAATATATGTTCGTCGTGGTGGACCAAACTATGAGAAAGGTCTTAAAGATATTAAAGAGGCTGCAGACAGACTTGGTCTTTATATTGAAGTTTATGGACCAGAAACGCATGTTACAGACATCGTGCGTATGGCATTAGCGAAGTAGGGAGAAAATATGGCACAATTATTTACTAGAGATACACAAGCAATTTTTTGGAATAACAACAAAACTGCAATCCAAAGAATGTTAGATTATGATTATACAATCAAAAGAACCACTCCATCAGTAGCTGCAATCGTTGCACCTACAAGTTCAAACAAATTTGATAAATTTTTCTATGGTCCAGATGAAGTGATGATTCCACTTTTTAAGACTACAGCAGAAGCAAAAGCTGCTCAGCCCCAAGCTGATGTACTTTTAAACTTTGCATCTTTTAGAACAGCGTATGATGTAACTATGGAAGCTTTAAACCTTGGTGGGTTTTCTTCAATTATGATTACGGCAGAAGGTATTCCTGAGAGACTTGCTCGTGGTATGAATGAATTTGCAAGAAGCAAAAATGTTACAGTAATAGGGCCGGCAACAGTTGGTGGTATAGTTCCTGGTGCATTTAAAATTGCAAATGTTGGTGGAACAATTGAAAATATCGTTCAATCTAAACTTCACCGTGCAGGTTCATGTGGACTTGTTACTCGTTCTGGTGGTTTGTTTAATGAACTTTCTAACATTATCTCTATCAATGCTGATGGAATTGCAGAGGGTGTTGCTATCGGTGGTGATAGATTTGTTGGTTCTGTTTTTATTGATAACCTGTTAAGAATGGAAGCTAATCCGGAAGTTAAATATATGTTACTTCTAGGTGAAGTTGGTGGTACTGAAGAGTATAAAGTAATCGAAGCTATTAAAGCGGGTAAACTTACTAAGCCAATTATTGCATGGTGTATTGGTACAATTGCTAAATATTATGATAGTGGTGTTCAATTCGGTCACGCTGGAGCATCTGCAAATGATGACAGAGAAACAGCAGAATCAAAAAATAATGCAATGAGAGAAGCTGGTATTCACGTTCCAGGTTCATTCAATGATTTACCAGAGATTATTTCTGCTGTTTACCATGAATTACATGCACAAGGTACTATTAAAGATATTAAAGAGCCACCTCTTAATCTTGTTCCAAAGTCAAGAAGAAGTAAAGAGTTTATCTGTACTATTTCTGATGATAGAGGAGAAGAAGCGCACTACTGTGGATATCCAATTAGTTCTGTAGCAACTCCAGATACAGGTTTTACTGTTGGTGATGTGATGAGTATTTTATGGTTCAAGAAAAGATACCCAAGATGGGCTGTTGATTTCTTAGAAACTGTACTTAAAACTGTTGCAGACCATGGTCCGGCAGTATCTGGTGCACACAACGCTAAAGTAACTGCAAGAGCTGGTAAAGATGTTATCAGTTCACTAATCGCAGGTCTACTTACAATTGGTCCAAGATTTGGTGGCGCTATTGATGGTGCTGCTAAATATTTCAAATATGCTGACGATCATAAACTTACTCCAAAAGAATTCCTAGCATATATGAAAAAAGAGGGTACGCCAATTCCTGGAATTGGACACAGAATTAAATCTCTTAAAAACCCAGACTTACGTGTTGAAGGTCTTAAGAAATTTGCAAAAGAGCATTTTCCAAGTACTCCATTGCTTGACTATGCATTAACTGTTGAACAATTAACAACATCTAAAAAAGAGACTTTAATTCTTAATGTTGATGGTACAATTGGTATATTAATGGTTGATATGTGGAGATCGTTATCTTATAAAGATGAAGAAATCGATGTATTCATAGATGCTGGTGCACTAAATGCATTTTTTATTCTTGGTAGATCTATAGGATTTATCGGTCATATTCTTGATGAGAAGAGACTTGCTATGCCGATGTATAGACATCCAATGGATGATATTTTATACGATGTGCAAAAAGCAGAAGAACTATAACAAAACTTTTATCCAAGGAGTTTAGCCTCCTTGGAACCTTTCCTTTTCCCTTTCAAATAATTTTTAATTTTTAAAATATTTTGCTATACTCTATAACTA
>JAQIBW010000071.1 GCA_027858865.1 Sulfurimonas sp.
TATTATTGCTCTAATCGTTTGGCTTATGTCTGATTACTTTATTGCTATAGCAACTTTACTTCTTAGTTTTGTCATTATGGGCATCGTCCGTTCAAAAATCAGGAATAGTGTAATACCTCCAAAACAAAGAGAGTATCAGTACAATGATCAAGGAATCGCTGATTGGTTTACTGCAAAAGAGATATGTAACGATGCTCTTGAGCAAGAGTTGGAGAAAATATAGTTTAATGTTTATAAAAAAATTAGAATTACTGTTTTTGAGTATTATCGTTATAGCTATTTTGATACTTGCTAAGAACTACTATGATAATTACATTTATAAGAACAGTGATATTTCAGATAATTTCAAAAAATTAATTGCAAACAAAGAAAAAGAAGTATTAATCCTCATGCAGAAAAACTACGGTTTTTCTTTTAAAGTTCACAACTTTATTACAGACAAATTCAAAGGAAGACTATATGGAATTACTGCTTATAAAAACGGTGAGATAAAAATATACCTCAACAAAAAAGTTATGAAAGAGAGTATGGACTATATGGTAGATAATGTTATAGCTCATGAATATGCTCACGCTCTTATATTTAAACTTGGGATGAGAGATGTAGGAAAAGACGGACACTCTAAAGAGTGGCAAAAAGCCTGTGAGAAACTTGGTGGGCTTAACTGTGAGCAGTATGTAAACTCTCACGATGTAGTAATGGGAAAACTACCTTTTTAATAATGGAAGACAAAATGGACTATGAGTTTGAAGAAGATGCAGAGCCTACTTGGTTGGTCAAACAGCGTGAAGATGCACTTCTCACAGAAAAAGCCTATGCAAAAAATAAAAAAATCATTTATAAAAAAGGCGATCAGGTAGGAAACTTTTTATTTGTACAATACAATAAGTTTAAAAACCGTGCTACATTTGAGTGTCAAGAGTGCGGAAGAAAATTCACCTCTAACATATACTCAATAAAAAATAAAAAACGATGTAAATGGTACAAGTTTCATGACAAGAAGTTTAAAAAGTCTCAAATTTCTTCTGAATCTCTCCCAGATCATGCTTAGAAGCATATAATGGAGTTCTCTCTCCTTTTCTTACCCGATCTTCAAATGTTACACTCTCGTTTTTATAAAAAATACCAAGAGGCATTGGCATCTCTTCAAAAGCTTTATCCATTGCAGCTGAAATATTACTCCTATCATGAGTAGCATCTAGCATATAAGTACTCTCTTTAAACCATTTGTAAGTGTTTGTTTTATTAAATACTACACATGGCTGAAAGATATCTACAAGAGCATAACCTTTATGCATAAAAGCTGCTTTTATGACCTCTTTTGCATGAGCGGCATTTCCTATGTTTACCCGAGATACGAACCCTGCTTTTAAAGCCAACGCAACACTTAAAGGATTAAACGGCTCATTACCTACTCCATCTACTTGAACCTTTGTCGTAAAACCTTTTTGACTTGTAGGAGAGGCCTGACCTTTTGTGAGTCCATAGACCATATTGTTATGAACTAGATGAACGATGTCTACGTTTCGTCTGATTGTATGAAGAAAATGATTTCCACCTTCACCATACATATCTCCATCACCACCTTCAGCTATAACATTCAACTCAGGGTTTGCGACTTTTATGGCAGTTGCTACAGGCAATGCTCTTCCGTGTAAAACTCCATACATATTGACATCTACATAGTAAGGTGTTTTTGCAGCCTGCCCTATTCCTGAGACTATAACGCTACTACGATGGTCTGAACCCAACTCTTCAAGGACTTCTTTTATCAGCTTTAAGATACCAAAGTTACCACATCCTGGACACCATGCTACATCTACATTTTTACGGTCAAATATATGGCTCATAACAGCTCCTTTATCTCTTTAGATATCATTTCTTTTAATTGGTCTACAAAAAATGCAAATCCGTTGTATTGCAAAATCATCTTATCTATCTTAATATCGTGCATTTTAAGTTGATTTGCAAATGCTCTATCAGCATTATTTTCTACCATAATGATATATTTATATTTTTTAAGAACTTCAAGATGCTCAGGATTTAAAGGATGAATCCATATAAAATGAACTTGAGTCAAACGAGAATCATCAAGCAGAGCAATAGCTTCATTTATAGCCGCGCGAGTTGAACCCCAACCTACAACTGCAATCTCGCCATTACCGATATACTCCGGTGCAATTGCTTCGGCTATAAGAGCTTTTTCTTTTCTAGCGCGTTTATTTGCCATTTCAACACGTTTATTGTAGTCTTCAGTTATCTGACTTCTCTCATCATGTTCATGTCCTTCTGCACACACCAAACCATCACCAAAAGCTGGAACTCCTCTTGGACTTACTCCGCTTGGAGTATCCACATATCTTTTATACTCAGCATCTGTAGAGCAAATATATCTTCGTTGCTCAAAGAGAGAAAAATCAACATCATCAATCATTCCCATTGCATCTGCTAAATACTCATCACTTAGATATATAACAGGAGACTGAAACCTGTCTGCAAGCTCAAAGGCAAGGTAAGCATAATCGATACACTCTCGTAGTGAACCAGGAGCTAAAATAACACGAGGAAACGGTCCATGACCAGAATAAAGTGCCATGTTTAAATCGCCCTGCTCACTTCTTGTAGGTAATCCCGTTGCAGGGCCAGGTCTTTGAGCAAGATATATAACTGCAGGTATTTCACTCATACCTGAAAGACTCAAAGCCTCACCCATTAGAGCAAATCCACCACCAGATGTAGTAGTTAGTGCTCGAGCACCAGCATACCAAGCTCCAAGAACCATATGCAGAGATGCTATCTCATCTTCACTCTGCTCTAAGGCTATTGTAAACTCTTTGCTCATTGAAGCCATAAAGTTTAAAACTCCGGTTGATGGAGACATAGGATAAGCACCTACAAAGTTACAGCCTCCAACTAAGAAACCAAAACCAGAGGCTGTTGTTCCATCCATTAGATGCAGTTTACTAACTTCATCTTTATCTGCTTTAGGAAATTTCGGAAGCATTGAAGCATCTAATTCGCTCGCTGTTTTAAGACCTACTTTTACAGCTTCTACGTTTAAAGAGTCTTCTTTAAAATACTCAGATACACTTTGAAGTAAAATTTTTGAATCAATTTCAAATAATCCAAAAATTAAACCTGCAATATAAGTGTTTGTATAAAGGGGGTTTCCCAGCATTTCTTTTGTCTTTTGCTTAGAAAACATTTCATCTGAAAGTACAAGGGTATTGCTCGTGCATCTTGCTTTTGCATGTTCTAAAGATAGAGCATCTATGGCAATGAAAAGATCTACTTCCCAACATGGAGCTTCAATAAGAGCATCTGAGATGCGGATTAGAGTAGTGTTACTTCCACCACGCACTCTTGACATATACTCCTTACTTGAAAATATATAATATCCACATCGCTTAAAAGAGTCGCTAAGAATTTTCTCTAATGTATCTATACCTGTTCCAGCTGCTCCACCAATAAGTATAGAGACGCTTATGGATTTTTCTTTAGTGTTTTTTATTTTATTATTTGTATTGAGTTTAACTGGAGATTTGCCAATATCTGAGACAAAAGGTGCTTCATACTTTTTAGCAAGAGTTAGTTTTGTAAACTCAGGCACTTCTTTTATATCTTTTATTTCTGCTTTATTCTCTGTCTTTACCTCTTCCCCATCAGAACGATCTCCCCAAGTAATCTTACCACCGTAGTATCCAAGGATTATGACATTTACCCCTGTTATAAGAATGATAAAGTGATACGTGATTCCAAGAAAAGAACTCTCATATACAACACTAGGGTTTTGTACATAGATTAAAATCCCTACTACACCAAGTAAAAGGGTTAGTGTAGAAACAATAATTTTTATAACAAAAGGTTTGCTTTTTGAGAGACCGTAGTTTATCCACCAGCTTAACATACCAGGAACCATAGCAAGAAGTCCAAACACTGTAGCAGCAAAAAAAGTATAAAATATCACTACCGCATAGGCTTCTTTAGGATTAGTAAAAAAGATTAAATCAAATACGGCTGTAAAGAGATGAAGGGCAATAGGAAAATGAACGGTTATAGGATGTGGATGATATTTTTTGTACAAAGTTCTTAGTTGTTGTTTATAGTCCTCATCAGATGCACTCTGATCCAAAGAAGGCTCTTCTTCCAAAGTCCCTACAACTTCAAAGTTTTCAAAAACTTCTGTTGAGTGTGGTGCATTTTCCAACATCGGAGTCAAGTCTAAGCCTGCGCTGTGCATTCCTTTATGTTCACCATTTTGCCAAAGATGACTATCAGTGACATCATAAACCTCACCTTTAAAAGCTATATAAGCCTTAGCCCCGTCTTTTCCGTTATGTAGTTTGAGCTCACTTTTCGTCATAGTTACATCCTCAACGTTAAAAAAGTATTTCTTATACTACTACTTTAAAACTTATTAAAAACTATTTTATAATATGTAGTTTAGATATAAATAAAAAGTCTTTAATCAATTACTTTATTAATGCCCGATATAAGGAGATACGTATAAATTTATAAAAAATGATACAATTGCAAATAAATTACAAAGCCCTACATCAAAGGAAATTTAAAAATCTCATGGCATTAATAGACCTACAAAACATTTCCAAACATTACTCAGCTCAAAAGATCTTAACAGAGATAAATTTTCATGTAGATGAGGGTGAACGCATCGTTATAATTGGGAAGAACGGTAGTGGTAAATCTACTCTTATGAAGATATTAAATGGCACACTAGATCAAGATGGTGGTGAAAGAATCACGCGTAATGACTTAGAAGTCAAGATGCTAGACCAAAGACCAAATTTTAAAGAGGGTCATACAGTTAGACAAGCTGTTGAAGATGGACTACGAGAGTTAAACCTTGCTAAAGAGAGATATAATGAACTCTCAAGCCTTTTAGCAGATGATTTTGAAAATAAAAAACTTATAGATGAGCATGAAAATCTATCATGCTACATAGAACATCATAATGCTTGGAACTTAGATGATAAGATAGAGCGTATCATTCAACATTTTGATCTCAAACAGTATGAAGACAAGCCCATAGTATTACTTAGTGGAGGAGAACAACGTCGTGTAGCGCTAGCTTCTCTACTTCTTGAAAAACCAGATATTTTACTACTTGATGAGCCTACCAATCACCTTGATGTATATATGGTTGAGTTTTTAGAAGAACTTATCCTAAAAGAGAAATTTACTCTTGTTTTCATATCTCACGATAGATACTTTATAGATAGAATAGCTACTAAGAGTATAGAAGTTGAAGACTGTGCCCTTAGAGAGTACAGTGGCGGATATAGTGACTATCTTACACAAAAAGCAGAACACATCAGAACAATGCAAAAACAGCATGATAATCTTCTCGACATTTTAAAAAGAGAAAATGCTTGGTATGCAAGAGGTGTTAGAGCAAGACTCAAAAGAAATGAAGGTCGAAAAGAACGACTTATGAATCTACGTGATGATGCAAAGACTAACCCTGCAAAAATAAGAAAGATGTCAGTAGAACTTCAACGTGAGGCGAAACATTTTAACCGCGACAAAAGTATAAACAAGCAGAAGATGCTTTTTGAAGTAGAAGATCTTAATCTTACGCTTGGGAATAAAGAACTACTAAAAGATTTTACAACCCGTATACTTCAAAAAGATGTTATAGCCATAGTCGGACCAAATGGAAGTGGAAAATCAACACTACTTAAAGCACTTTTAGGACGCTTAGAACCTACCAGCGGTAAGATAAAACAGGGTGAATTTAAAATAGGGTATTTTGATCAACATCGTGAGATGCTAGATGATGACAAAAATCTTATGGAAACATTTTGCCCCCATGGTGGGGATAGAGTAAGTGTCCGTGGTAAAGATATGCATGTTTATGGTTACCTAAAAAACTTTCTATTTCCAAGAGAGTTTCTAGAGAAAAAAGTAGGTATTCTTAGCGGTGGAGAAAAAAATCGTATAGCACTTGCCCTACTCTTTACTAAAGATGTTGATATCTTGATTTTGGATGAGCCTACAAATGATTTAGATATTCCAACTATCAATATTTTAGAAGAACAACTTACAAACTTTCCCGGGGCTGTTATCATCGTTAGTCATGATAGATATTTTGTTGATAAGATTGCTAAAAAACTTATTATATTTAAAAAAGACAAACACA
>JAQIBW010000203.1 GCA_027858865.1 Sulfurimonas sp.
TCCTTATATAAAATTTATCATATAAAATATATTTCTTACAAATGCCAATGCACCAACAAACATAAATGATGCGCCAGCGCCTATGAGTTTGTCGCTTGCGACAATAATAGCTATGGCTATAATAACCACACCTATTGCAGAAAACAGAAACTGAGCTTTGGAGCTATTTTTTGGGACCATATCAGCGAGCATTGGCACTTTTTGCTTACCAACTAAAGGAGAAAATCTCTCAAACCAGACTAAAAATGGAATAATTTTATAGATATGCCCTGTAATTAAAAAACCAAAAAAACCAAAAAATACCAACCAAGCAGAAGCTAAAAGTAACGCCTCTTTATGTAACACAAAATAAAGCAAACCTATAACGATGGCTACAATCATTGAGCTGTACGAGAATATTAAAGATAGAGCATATATATCATTTTCCTTTCTAGGTCTTGTTGTATAAATTATATATATCAAATAGAAGTAAAACAACATTGAAGTGGCCGAGAGAAGATAGCCGAAATACTCTCCCATTCTAAAATGCACTAAAGAAGAAAACGCAACTAAAATAACAGCGAAGCTCATCATAGATATTGCAATCGTTAACGGCTTCATAGAAAAGCCATGAGAGAGGGTAAACATAGGGACAAGAACTACAGATAAACCTATAATAGTAATACTAATATATCCACCAATAACAAGGTAAACATGCCCTTTTAAAAGAGAAGATATATCAACATCTATAGTTCCAGCATAAGATAAAGCCATCAAAAGACCAAAAATAATACCAAAGAATAGGAAGGTATTTGAAATGAGTACACTACTCATAACTAAGGTAAGTTTTTTTACTTTAAATATTGTCATAAAAATTTCACTGACAAAAATCATCATACTGACAAGCACAATAACTCCACCATATGGCAGCAAAGAAGGCGAATACAAAAAGCCAAGAACCATTAATGAAGTTCCTATCAGTAATAGTGGCCAGATTGCATAAAACAACTCAACTCCGAAATGTCCTACTTCAAGAACAACGGGTACAAGTTGAGCCATAGCACCAAATATAATCATCATAACGAAGCCAAGCAAAAATAGATGCACAAAAGCTAAAATTTTTGGATTGGCATACGATAAGTCTTCAATGCTAAAAGAGAAAATAAAAAATGATGTTAAGAGATAGAACAAGCCTCCTAAAATAAAAAAAGGAGCTATAAGTTTAAAAGGAGGTGCGAAATCTTGAGATATTGGCGTCATAAACTAATAATCAGCCTGCACAAGATACTTGAGTTAAATCAGAATCAGCCCCTGCATTTACGCTTGTAAAAGTTACTTTCACTAGTCCATTCTCAAGGTTTTGTGTGGTATGCTGAACATCAGCTCCTAATTTTTCAAAAAGACCACCTGGTGATTTGTGGTTAATCATCTCTAAAACATTATTTGTATTTTTTATAAGTTTTAATCCACACATAGCGTTTACCATTGGAGAAGGAGGTCCCTCTTTTGAAGTGTCAAAGTAATAAGTACTAATGCCATCTTTGGCTAATTCAAAGAAATCTACCGTTGCCCCTTGAACTTCTATTTTATTTGCATTTTCTGGAATATTTGACATTTTCTATCCTTATATTTGATATAAAGAATATTCTATATAACAATAATTAATCACTGCTTGATATATATCAAAACTAGACAATTATGAATTGTTTTTAACTAACTGTTTTGATAGCCGATAAACAAAAGCAGTGCTATAGCCACTATAGTCATTATCCTAAATCCTATTTTGTAAAATATTAAAGGTGACCGTTGTATAAATGTTGTATTCTTTGGAAAAAATGGTTTTACTTTTGCAGGATTTTTCACCTCAAAAGCCATTTCTGAATAATGTTCATAACGTCTATCTTTATCTATTGCTATTGAGCGGAGGATTACGCTGTCAAACCAATCTGGAATATTTTTATTATAAAGGCTTGGTTTCTTTGCCTCTTTAAAAGCAGGATTTTGAAAAGGCTCTATCTCTCCGTATGGATACTTTCCAGTCAAAGTCATATACAAAGTAATACCAATAGAAAAAATCTCAGTTGTCTCACTTATAGCTTCATTTTTAAATCTCTCTGGAGAAAGAAAGCTCGGTGTGCCTGCCTTGTTGTCCGTAGAAAATATTTCTGTAATACTTCCAAAATCTATAATTTTAAACTCTAAGTTTTCATTTTTATCTTTTGTAAGCATTATATTGTGAGGTTTTATATCTCCGTGAACCAAATCATATTTGAGTAAAAACTGAGCCATTTTTAAAAGGAGTGAAGCCAATACAACTCCATCATCTATACTGAGTTGCTTATAAGCGATATATTTGTCTAAGTCCTCACCGTCAAAAAGCTCCATTACATAGTATCTCTGAGTTCTGTTTTTCGGTATCACCGCTTTTGCAAAGAAGTCGGCTTTTAACCGTTTTGCATTCCATGCCTCTTTTACAAAAAAGTCTAACATCTGTTCATCATCTATGGCTTCAAGAGGGGCAAATTTCACTACATACTGTTTTGTTTTTTTAGAGCAAAGCCAGGTTCTGTCATTTTGAATAAGAGGTTTTTCGAGCGTGTACCCATCAACAACTTGACCTTGCTTTAGGCTTTGTGGGATTAGTAAATTCTGTTGTTTTAGTATTGCTATTTCATTGGCATCTACTATTTCCATTACGATAGCTGTCGTGTCATCAGGTAAGTCGTCATCAACCAATTTACTTGCTTTTTTAACTAAAGAGTGAGCACCTAAGCTTATCCCCATTTCAAGTCGCTCTTCACTCAGTAGGTTATATAACCCGTCGCTGCAAAGTAAAATTTTGTCATCTTTTTCAACAATATTTTCAAAATAGAAAGGTTCTATTGTCTGCTCAATGCCTATGGCCTGAGTAAGAACATTTTCATATCCGGACTCTTCCATTGCATGATCAAAAGAGAGTTGATTCATTCTGTTGTTTCTGTAAAGATAAACTCTGCTATCGCCTACATTAGCACCGTAAAGTCTGTTTCCTTCTATAACAACAATGGTAAGAGTTGTAACCAATTCAGGTCGTTCATAATTAACCATAGACTCTTTATAAAGAATAGAATTTATAGATTTGATAAAAGATATGATTGATTTCTCAATAGACCAGGTTTTTGGTCTGATTTTGAAGTTATTGATAAGATAATTTGTAGTTCTTTTAGCAGCTTCTGCACCGCCATCTGCACTGCCGACCCCATCGCAAAGTACAGCAATAGTTAGGTTGCCTATGCTCTTTATGTCGTAAAATTCATCACCGCTTAACTCTTTACGTTTGGCCAGTGAAAAACCAGTTGATTTAATATTATTTTGAGACATTTATGCATATATCCATCAAACGTTATTTTAAAAATTATATCATATCTTAATATTACATTTTATATTTTGTAATAAAATAATCATATCTGAACAGTTTTATTATTAAACTATATATTGATTCATATTTATACAACTAAATCTTAACTTTACATTAAAACATCAGATATAATACTTTTACTAACATATATGGAGTTTTGAATGATTAAATCAGTTTGTGGTTATTGTGGTGTCGGTTGTGGTCTGGAATTTGACAAAGATAAGCTTATAGGGGATGTGGCTTACCCTATAAATGAAGGCAACCTTTGTTCTAAAGGAATTTCTGAGCTTATCAGTATTGATACCTCAACAAGACTACTCAGACCACAGATAAGAGATAATATAAATGATGAGTATAAAGTTTCATCATGGGAAAACTCCATAGCCCAAATTGCCGACAAAATCAGACAGACTCCAAAAGACAAAATAGGCTTTTATCTCTCAGGACAACTTCTCACAGAAGACTACTACATAGCAAACAAGCTCGGAAAAGGCTTTATCGGCACCAATAATGTAGATACAAACAGCCACACGTGTATGTCAAGTGCAGTTGTGGCTTACAAGAAGTCAATAGGTGCAGACTTTGTTCCTCTGAGAATGAATGATATATTTAAATCAGACTTATTAATACTCGCAGGTGCGAATACCGCAGAAGCCCATGTTGTCTTTCATAACCAGATAAAAAAGGCAAAAAAGAAAGGCCTAAAAATTGTAGTTATTGACCCTCGGTATACTGATACTGCAAAAGTTGCCGACATCCACCTCCCTATAAAAGTCGGAAGCGATATTGACTTTTTTAATCTAGTCTCAAAAAGACTCATAGATGAAGAGCTCTACAATAAAGAGTTTGTAGCAGAGCATATAAATAATTTTGAACTATTAAAAAACAAGTTTAAAAGAGTCCCCGTAACTAAGA
>JAQIBW010000056.1 GCA_027858865.1 Sulfurimonas sp.
AGACTTAAGTCGTCATGATTATGCCCTTTTGAAGCTGCAATATTTAAATCTTTTACATCTTCTAAAAGCTCATTTCTTACGATTGAAACATCTCTTGGAGCATCAATCCCTAATTTAACTACGCCCTTATCAATAGATATGATTTTTATGTTTATATTGTCACCGATAACAATTGATTCATCTAATTTTCTAGCTAATACTAACATGTATATATCCTACCTAGTTCATATTTAACAGTTTTATTCTCTATATTTATAACTGAAATATTATCGCCGTTATCTAACCAATAATACCCATCTTTTTGTATCTCTAAATCCTTTAAAGCAAGAACCCTTCCATATTGAAGATTATCACTATCCCCAAGGTAAATATTTTCAGTAATATTTAGAGATTTTTTAATATCTAGGCTTTTTTCATCATTATATTTAAACTGACCCTCACTAAGCCTCTCTAATGCACTTAGACTTCCATGTTCTAAACCTAGTCTATGAGCTATAATACGGCCAAGAGAACGAATATATGTACCTTCTGATACTGTTGCTTCAAATGTGACAAATGGATGACAGTAACTTATTAGCTTCGTCTCATAGATGCTAGAGTTGATTTTGTTAAGTGAAAATTTTTTACCTGCTCTGGCTAAATCATAAGCTCTTTGACCATTTATACGTTTAGCACTAAAGATAGGAGGTTCATACTCTAACTCACCCTCTAATGACTTCACTGCATCTTGTATCATTTGTAAACTAAGTTCTTCTAGAATCTCTACATTTTCTATCAGCTCAGTATCAAGAGAGTCAGATGCAGCTCCTAGCCATAGAGTTGCACGATATTTTTTTGGAGTTTTATTTAAAAACCTAAAGAGTTTTGTATGAGAGCCAAAACCAATAAGAAGCACTCCTTTTGCAAAAGGGTCAAGTGTCCCAGAGAAACCAGCTTTTTTGTCATTATATTTTCTTTTTATTTGTGATAAAAAAAAATTTGAACTGATCCCTGTAGGTTTATATGCTACAAAGAGTCGGTTCATAGGCGCTCAACAAAAGATGCTAAAATATCTCTTTTTGTGCCTGCAAAGTTAATGTTTAGCTTGAACTCTCGCCCACTTTTACTAATACCGGTAACTCTACCTGTTCCAAAAATCTTATGACGTACTAAATCTCCTTTTTTAAATGCTGTGTTTTTTTCAACTTTTAAAGAGCCTTCACAAAGACCGGCTTCATTGAAAAATCTACTCTTTTGAAGATCACTTCTTCGTCCCTTGTAAAATCTACTTCCTGCATGAGAAAGAGTAAGACTCTCTTTTGCTCTAGTAAAAGAGACATAACCAAGGCGTCTCTCTTCTTCTAAATCACTTCCATCTCCTACTAAAGGTAAGAAGCCTTCTTCAAGCCCAATGATAAAGATATGCTCAAATTCTAGACCCTTTGAAGCGTGAATACTCATCATGTAGATGCTCTCACCCTCAACTTGATCTTGTTCACTCTGAAGTGTAAGTTCATTTAAAAACTCATCTAGTCCAGACTCGGGAGATTTTTTTATAAAGTCACGGAAGAGTCCATAGAACTCATCCATATTTAAAATTCTATCTGCTTCGTCTTGCATACCTGCATAGATGTTTTTCAAATGGAAAGTATCTTCTAAAACATCTATAAAACTATAAGTAGACTCTACGGCAACTTTTGAAACATCTTCCAAATCTTTTATAAAGGTTTTTAAAGTCTTAGCATTTTTCTTTCTTACAAGCGCTTCCAAATCTACTAAAGATGTTTTCTTAACATACTCATATATGGATGTCGCGTTTGCATGAGCTGCTAGTTCAATCTTCTCTATACTAGCTTTTCCTAACCCTCTTTTAGGTTTATTTACTACTCTTTTAAATGAGAAATCATCATGGAAGTTTGTTATAATTCTAATGTAACTGATTAAATCTTTTATCTCTGCTCTATCGTAAAATCTTAGTCCGCCAACAAGTTTATAAGCAATACCTGTGCGATTTAAGCCCTCTTCTATAGAACGACTCAAAACATTTACACGGTATAAAATCGCAATATCATTTGCCTCTACTCCAGAGTCTAAAAGTTTTCTAATCTTCTGTGCTATTTTTCTTGACTCTTCATTTTCATCATGAGAGTTTATAATAGCTACATCCTCTCCGCCGCCGCGAGTAGGAATAAGTTTTTTACCAAGACGTGAGCGATTATGTTCTATAAGTGCATTTGCAACTTTTAGGATAGGTTCTTTTGAGCGGTAGTTATTCTCTAGTTTAAAAGTAGTTGTACCTATAAAATCTTGGTCAAACTCCATAATATTTCTAATGTTTGCTCCACGCCATCCATAAATACTCTGATCATCATCGCCAACAACACATAGATTGTTATGAGAAGTACATAACTTTTGTAGAAGTTTTAACTGTAACTCATTTGTATCTTGATACTCATCAATCATAATATACTGATACTTTTGAGATGTCTTTTGGGCAAGTTCAGGATTCTCGTGAAGTAACCTATATGTTAATGCTATTAGATCATCAAAATCAACTAGGTTGTTTTCGCTAAGATAAGCTTCATATTCCTCATAAACTTTTGCTATTTGCTGGTAGTTAAAAAGCTCTGCTTGTTTATATGCATCATCTGGAGTGAGTAGTGAGTTTTTATATCTTGATATTTCACTAGCTATTAATGGTGTAGGTATTTCAGAGTTTATCTTCTTAATAATACGTTTTTTATCATCTGTATCAATTACAACAAAATTATTTTGTCTATTTAAAAGATGAATATTAAACTTTAAAAATAGTAGACCAAACTTATGGAAAGTACATAAAAGTGGTGGATAAGAGGCATCCTCAATCATATCAAGTGCACGCTCTCGCATCTCTTTTGCTGCTTTATTTGTAAAAGTTAAAGTTAAAGTGTTTGATGCTGGGATACCAAGAACTTCTATAAGGTATGCCAGACGAGAGACTATAGTTGTTGTTTTTCCACTTCCCGCTCCCGCTAAAATCAGGACAGGACCTTCTGATTGTTTTACAGCTTGACTTTGCGATTCATTTAGTTTTTCAAATATTTTTTCCATCTTTTTCCATTAATTGTCACTAATCTATGTTAATTCTTTCCATTATAGCAAAATACTTATAAATTATTACAAAGCTATTGCAATAATTATAATATTGAGTTATAATTTTATATATTCATTAAACTTATAGGAATTATTATGTTAAAAGATTTTGCCAAATTACAAACTTTTCTAATGGTCATAAAAGAGAAGAGTTTTTCTAAAGCATCTGCAAAATTAGGTATCTCTCAACCGGCAGTTACTCAGCAGATAAAATTCATTGAAGATTATCTTGATACAAGAATTGTTGAGAGAAAAAAGAACGGTATATTACTTACAAAAGAGGGTGAAGACCTTTATAGAATTGCGGTTAAGCTTGATAAAGCTATAGTAAGCAGTGAAAAAGAACTTATTAAAATCATCAACAAAGAGTTCACATTTATTATGGGTGCTTCAAACGCTATTGGCAACTATGTTCTTCCTAACTATTTAGGTGAAATCAAGCAAAGAATAGGCAATGAAGTTTATATGCACGTTGGTCTATCTTCAGATATCATCACTCAACTTGAAGAGAAAAAAATAGATGTCGCTCTTATTGAATCTCCTGTTTTTAGAGATGGTATCATTTATAGAGAATGGGTTGCTGATGAACTTGTACTTTTTTCAAATCAACCAATTAAAAAACAACTTTCTGCTGAAGATCTTTTTGAATTTGACTGGATCTGTCGTAATGAAGATTCACACACAAGAAAATTAACTTCTGAAGTATTTGAAGAGATGGGTGTACAGTGTACAAACTTCAATGTACTAGCAGTATTAGCTTCACCAACATCTATAAAAGAGTCAATTCTTAATGCTGATAAAAACGCTGAGAGACCTTTAGTTTCTATTATGTCTCGTCATGTTATACAGTCTGAACTGGATTCTGGAAGACTTTACGAAGCTAGACTTAAAAACTATAAGATCGAAAGAAATTTCTATATAGCTTACTTAAAAGAGAGAAAGCACGACGCGTTTGTTGATAACGTTGTTAACTACTTACTATCTCTAAATAAAATATAAACTAATTCTTATCTTTTACAAACCTGGAATTTTCCGGGTTCGAAAGAAAAGAAGCCATTGAATCTTTCACACCTTTTACATCTGATACTTTTTTAGGTTTATCTTCTGGCTGATAAGTTGCAAGATTTATCATAACAGGCGTTTCATCTACAATCACTTGCATAATACTCACCAGTGGTACACGAACCAAACTACCAAAATTTTCAGTTCCAAAACCAGCTTCAAAAATCAAATTATCATCTTGTACATGAGCTGTTTCAAATGTATATCCTGCTAAAAAGAAAAGTGTTAAAGGACGAAACTCTGACACTATTTCTTCTGGCAAACTTGGCTCAAACAGAGCGTCTTCTATTTTGCAGAGAATTCCAAAATTTTGTTCTTTTTGAAAAAAATGAATTATCAACTCCTGCATATGTTTTTGCATCAACTCTGTAAAATCTTTGTTATTTATGACACTATCTAACAAGTCATATCCTTTAAATTATATTGCGCTATTATATCAAAATCTATCATCACATTCATTAGTGCTACTTTTGAATAGTTTTTTAAATCTTTTACCGCTATATCTTTTTCTATAATTTTCCCCTCATCTAGAAGTCTTGCTCTCGTAGTTCCTTGTAAAAGTGGTTTTTTTGGTGTATACCATAAGCCATCCTTATAAAAAGCAACATTTGCAATAGTTGTATCAGTGACTAAAGAATTCTTAATAATCAAAATCTCATCGCAATCTTCTCTTTTTTCAAAGAGATTATCCAGTTCATATCTATTAGTAGATTTTTTAGAATACTCAATCTCATCATCATATACTAACTTTATAGATGTAACTTCTCTTTTTTTATACTTATGATAAGTTACATTAATATTTTGTTCATCGTAGATTAGCCTGCATCTATAAAGCCCTGGAATTGGAGGTTTCAGATACTCCTCAAGATTTTTAAAATTATTAAATCCAAGTGACTTTAAAACACTCTCATATCGTTTTTGATGATAGGAGATGTTAAAAATCTCACCATCAAGAGCTTTTATCGTCTCCAGATAAGTGTTACTCACTATATAGTTCTGTACTTAAGTATCTCTCTCCTGTATCGCAAAGAATTGTGAGAAGTGTCTTACCTTTAAACTCTTCTCTAGATGCAACCTGCATAGTCGCATAAACATTTGCACCAGCGGAGATGCCAACAAGTAAACCCTCTTCTTTTGCTAACATCCTAGCAGTGGCCATCGCGTCTTCATTACTTACTTGTATAACTTCACTGTAAATACTTGTATCTAAGATGCTAGGTATAAATCCTGCTCCAATACCTTGAATTTTATGAGGGCCTGGTTTTGCTCCAGATAGCACTGCAGAAGCTTCAGGTTCAACTGCAATAACAGTAATACTAGGAATCTTCTTTTTTAGAACTCTAGAAGTACCGGTAAGCGTTCCACCTGTTCCAACAGCAGCCACGAATACATCTAAGTTAGCCTCTGTATCTCTTAGTATCTCCACTGCAGTTGTAATCATATGAATCTCAGGATTTGACTCATTTTGAAACTGCTGTAAAATAATGCTGTCTTGTATTTCACTTTGCAGCTCTTCGGCCTTAGAAATCGCACCATACATACCTTTTGAAGCAGGAGTTAAAACAACTTCTGCACCGAGAGCTTTTAGTAAATTTCTTCTCTCAATACTCATAGACTCAGGCATAGTTAAAATCAATTTTAAATTTTGCGCAGCACAGTTAGCTGCCAATGCAATACCTGTATTTCCACTTGTTGGTTCTATGATAGTTGTAGATGCTGTAATCATTCCTGATTCTTGTGCTCTTCTTATCATATTAAAACCTATTCTGTCTTTTACAGAACTCGTAGGATTCATAAACTCACACTTACCTAAAATTGTAGTTCCTGTAAGTTTTGACGGCGTATTTAGCTTTACTAATGGTGTATTACCAATTAGTTCTGTAATATTGTTAGCAATGTTCATAAAAATTCCCTATAACTTAATTAAATTGATTCTACACTAAAAAGGCTATTAACACAAACTTCTATCGTCTTATATATTTTTTGTAAAGCTAAATAATAATAGAATAATTGTATCGTAAATTTGCAAAGAGGTAATCATGGCTATATATGTAAGTGATGGGAAAAAACTAGTGAATGTTGAGTATGATGATATTCCTGGTGTAAATGACACTATTGACGGAATGAGAGTCTTATCAACTGATAAAAGAGCAGAAGATGAAAATGCAATGTTCTTATTAGAGCCATATGGAAATGTAAGCTGTTATGTATTTGATGAAATCTTTATAGTCGGAAAAGTTAGCGGATTTGAAAATCTTGTAGATGCTGTAAAAGCTTGGAATAATCAAGAAATATAATGGTGCGATCGGAGGGATTTGAACCCTCACACCGTTAGGCACAAGCCCCTCAAGCCTGCGTGTCTACCGTTCCACCACGATCGCATTAAAAAAAGAGTAAAAAAAAAGCCTAACTCGTAAGTCGAGTTAGGCTTTGAGGATATACTTTGGTTATTAACCTAAGTATGGGTTAGCGTAAAGTGCTATAAGAGCTATTACGAGTGCATAAATAACTTGTGCTTCGATCATTGCACGAGCGATGAACATTGTAGTCATAAGTTTAGCACCTAAACCTGGGTTACGTGCAGTACCAGCGATTGTTGCAGCAGCAGTATGACCCATACCGATAGCTCCACCAAGAGCAGCAAGACCAAGACCAAGACCAGCAGCGATCATTGAGTAAGCTTTAAGAGTTTGGTTAGCAACGTCACCCTCATTTGCGAATACAGCAGCAGATAGTGCTACTAGTAAGAAAAGAATTTTTTTCATATATATCTCCATTAAATTATTACAAATTTGTTCGGATAGCGTAACCCCATCGTTAAATGAAGCAACCTAAACATAAATGCCCAGATTTCCCTACTAAAAATTGATACGCGAATTATATATAAAAAATACTAAATATTCTCTTATGCTCTACCTAAAGAAATTTTATTTCCTTTAAACTCTAAAATCTCAACCATAATTTTCTCACCTTCAGTTAAAACGTCAGAAACTTTTTCTACTCTTTGATCTGATATTTTAGATATGTGTAAAAGACCATCTGTACCATCTGGAAGCCCAATAAACGCTCCAAAATCAACTATTTTTTTAACAGTTCCTTCATGCTTATCGCCAACTTGATACTGAATCTTTTCTATTTTAGGTGCATTAACGATGCCTTCAATATGTTCTCTAGCCCCAGATACACCTGTTTTACTTTTACCAGTAACTTTTACTTTTCCATCTTTTTTATCGATGTCGATAGCAACTTCAAACTTCTCAATAATCTCACGGATAACTTTACCCGCCTGACCGATAACTTCACCAATTACACCCGGATCGATGTGAAAAAAGTCCGTACTTGGAAGAACACCGTCATTGAACTCTATCTTTTGCTCAGCATCTATCATGATGTCGATTATGTGACTTCTACCCTCTTTTGCTTGATAAAGTGCTTCTTTTAAAACATCTAAAGAGACTCCACCAAGTTTAATATCCATCTGCATTGCAGTAATTCCATCTTTAGAACCAGTTACTTTAATGTCCATATCTCCATCATGATCTTCTAGTCCCATAATATCTGAAAGGATTGCATATTTATCGCCATCAGATACCATACCCATTGCGATTCCTGCAACAGTATCACTCGTGTCGATATCAGCAGCTCTTAAAGCCATATAACCACCACAAACTGTAGCCATAGAAGATGAACCATTTGATTCTAAGATTTCTGAAACAAGTCTAACTGTATCTCCATCTAAATCAACTATTGGCTCTAATGCTCTTTTTGCTAAGTTTCCGTGTCCTAACTCTCTTCTTTTTGTACCTAAAATTGGAGATGCTTCACCAACACTAAATCCTGGAAAGTTGTAATGAACCATAAAGTTCTCGTTTTGAGTTCCACTATCAGTTAAAGATTCATACATCTGTGCATCTTTAGGTCCACCCATAGTTAGAACAACTAAAGCTTGAGTTTGACCACGAGTAAACAAGCAAGATGCGTGAGCTTTTGGAAGTACATTTGTACTTATAGATATAGGTCTAACTTCAGTTAAAGTTCTACCATCAGCACGAACCCTCTCGTTTAATATCTGAGAACGCACTTGCTCTTTTTTTACACTCTCTATAGCATCTTTTAAAGCAACTTCCTGCTCAACATCCGCCCACTCTGTCTTAGTAGTTATGATACTTTTTCTAAGTTGTCTAAGAGCAGTTGAGCGTTCAGATTTTGCCATTTGATTCATAGCAGATGCTATATCAGACATATAATTATCTCTTACATAAGTCTGCATCTCTGTATTTATTACATGAGCTTTACATTCTGTCGCAACTGTTTCTTGTTTATAATCTGCAAACGCTTGTTCAAATTTAACATTTGTTGCAAATAGTTCTGCTTGTGTTTTTTCAAGAACATTAATCAAATCATCTTCAGCAATAGCATTTGATTTATGAACCATAATACTTGGGATACTAAGTGCAGGATCGATCATCGGATCTATAATATAGTTCTCTTCAACTTGAGTTTCATTTGAACCAAATGAACGCATCTCTATCATAAGAAGGTCATTTTTTGTTCCAGACAGATATAAATCTAATGTAGATTTTTTAAGCTGAGTAAGAGTTGGATTTAAAACTAATTCTCCATCAATCTTAGCAGCACGAACCGCAGAAACTGATGTATTAATATCTATATTTGAAGTATATAATGCAGCAGAAGCAGCATTTAGAGCTAATACCTGTAAGTCTGCATCTTCTCCTGCACTAAATACCATAATAGTAATCTGAGTCGGATGTCCAAAACCTTTTGGAAACAGTGGACGAAGAGAACGGTCAACTATACGCGATGTTAAAGTTTCAAAATCACTTGGTTTTGTCTCACGTTTAAAAAATCCACCTGGAATTTTACCAGCTGCATATGATTTTTCTATATACTGAACTGTAAGAGGTAAAAAATCATCTTTGACTATCTCTGTCTCATCTATAACTACTGTTGCCAGTATCACACTATCACCTGACTTTAACCATGCAGAACCATTTGCTTGTTTTGCTACATCACCAAATGAGTACTCTTCTACTCTATTTTCCAACTCTAAATTAACATCATATTTCATTCTTTTCTCCTAAGTATTTTTCTAATTTTTCTTCTTCAACTTTTTCTAGTTCTTCATAATAAAGCGCAGTTTCAACATAATCATCTATATCATAAAGAAAAAATATATCATCTGCAAAGGGTTCTAGTAAATCTAGTGTATCACTAGGTAAAACTGCTACCGCTATATAAACTGCTTTTGGCCCCATAGCTAAAATAGTTTTTAGAGCAGTCATAAACTTCATGCCTGTCTCACTTCCCTCATCAATAAGAAGAACAACTTCCCCTTTCATAGAGGAAAAAGGTCTTCCTTTTCTATATTTGTACACAGAACTTAAAATTTGTTCTTCATGCTTTCTATGAGCTTCACCGTAAATATAATCGTACTGAATACCAAAAGTATTTACTAACTGCTCATTAATAACAATTTCTTCTCTTTCGCTTACTCTTGCAATTTCACATTCATCATTATTTGGTGCCATTATAGCTTCTGAAAAAAGAAAATCTAAACTGTTTGGGAGCTTTTTTCTCAATATATAGGCAAGTTCAAGCCCTCCCTTTGATACAGCCACCATCTTCCATGACTCATCTTTTAGTCTCTGCATAGGTATTACATCAGCTAGTTTATTTGCTGCATCTTCTCTGTTTTTTAGTATATGTTTATATTTTTTCATTACATCAAAGTCCTTGCGTAGTCTCAGGTAATTTATATTCAAATAGTGGTCCACTGCTTGAATTCATTATTGGCTTTAGTGCTATAGTAAAATATATATATCTGTCATATATTGATCCTGAACCAGTATCAGTCAGGACAGGTCTGTTGTTCTCTAGATATTTCAAACCAAAGTCCCAACATCTTTTTTTATAAAGAAAACCTATACTTGCACTTTTTTTAAGGCTATTTTCTACATCATAGTTATACGTCATATTATATGAATAATGCTTGTTATAAGTATAACTAGCACTTGATGTAATATAGCTTGTATAAGGTGTATATGTTGTTGTTTTTTCTAAAAATGTATCTTTATAAAGATGAGAAAAAGAAATTGAAAAACCAGACTCACTAAAAGTCAACTGGTTATAAAGTTTCGAGAATTTATTTTGATTATAGTTGTAAAACATATTGTTATACAGTTTTAAGCCTTTCGTTATTTGATAGTCAAGTTCGTTCTCCAGTTCGCCAAGAGTATTTTGAGTATTTTGATATGAGATGTTTTGAGCCAGTCTATGATAAAAAATTTGCGTACCTTCAACATCATAAAGATACTGAGTAAAATCAAGTTTTAGTTCTTCTTCTATTTCAGTGATATTATAAAACTCGCACTGTGGTGTATTTTGATTATTTACATCTGAGCAGAATGTCTCTTGGTCTTCATAAAAACCATTCTTTGTCTCAGCTCCTGCTAAAGTATATGTAGATCCAAAACCAACAACGTGAGTAACATTTTCAAAAGCACGACTCACTTGAGAAGATGCTGAGAATACATGATAGTTTCTTGCAAAATACCCATTTTCATAATCACCAGTTGTTACTTCTTCACTTCCACTAAATTTAGAGTGTTGAGCATAAAGATATACTTTATAAGAAGTGTTTAAATACTCATCAAAAAAACTACTTTGAAGTGTTATAGGGATATTTATATTTGTTTGTGTAACATGCTTTCCTACTTCTCTATATATGTTGCTACTCTGCATATCTAGGTTGTACATCAGATGATCACCAAAAAGCGTATCTAGATATCGGTGATACTGAAATGTTGGAAGCTTTTGAAGTGTGTCATCATTGCTCTCTTTAGTTAAATCTTGATAGTATTTAAAATAAGCACCAAAGTAGTTATTATCAGTATTATAAAAAAGATTTGCTCTTGATAAAACCTGCTTAGAAGTTACATTTGTAGTAGTATCATTTGTTGATAGATTTATGTAATCAACATCATTCATACTGTTTAAGTCAATATATAAACCAGATTGACCATTAAAATTTGTACCTAACCATTGATTAACAACATTGCTATTATCATATAAAAAGTTATACCCATAATGCGTATCATTCGCCAAATTTTGAGAGTTAGAATAACTCTCTTTTTCTTTAAAATATCCTGTTGTGAACTCACCTTTAGATACCTTAGAGTCAATAAATCTAAATGTAGAATATCCACCATAACCACGACTTGTTCTGATCTGAGGTTTTAACTCAAGGTCCCACCAGTTTTGCTCAGCTATATAAATAGGTTGTTCATAATAGATACCTTCTACGGCAGAAGTACCAAACGCAGGAGTTAAAAGTCCTGTTCTTCTTG
>JAQIBW010000185.1 GCA_027858865.1 Sulfurimonas sp.
GTTCTAATATATCCCTATTATTCTACAACATAACTTTTTTTTATAATATGCCTCTTTTTTAAGCAGTAGTATGTAAGTAAAACTTAAGTTTATAAGCACTACAATTAACTACAATGAATATATATTCATATAATTAAATGAATATTCATTCATAAGCTTTGATTTCCAAAATAAGGGGTAGATTATGGTTGAAAAAAGAGAGGCCTTAGCAAAAATGTTTAGTGCTAAAGGATCGAAAATCAATACTAACCGTGGGGCTGAGTATTACGATTCTTTAATGAAGACAATGACGAAAAGGCTAGAAGAACTTGAGAATACACCGGCCGCATCTAAAGTGTCAATTCACGCTATTTTAGATGCAGAAGGGTTAGATAGAAGGGATTTCATGAAGTGGGCAAGTGCAGCGTGTGCAGCGTTGATGCTTCCATCTAACTTTACTCCTCTTATTGCCAGAGCAGCAGAGCTTATGAATAGAGTTCCTATTATTTGGATAGAACTTCAAGATTGTGCAGGTAACTCAGAAGCAATTTTAAGAAGTGATTCCCCAACAATTGATGAACTCATACTAGAAACAATTTCACTAGAATTTAACGAAACACTAATGTCAGCAGCAGGCCACGCAGCTGAAGCGCATTTAGAAGAAGCTATGCATACCTTTAAAGGCAAGTATCTTTGTGTTGTTGAGGGTTCTGTTCCTTTAGCTATGGATGGTCTATATGGAACCATCGGCGCAAAGGGTGAAACTTTTGTTGAGCATCTAAAGCATGTTGCAAAAGATAGTGCTGCTGTTGTAGCAGTTGGTACTTGTGCAACATTTGGTGGAGTTCCTGCAGCATCTCCAAACCCAACAGGTGCAGTTGGTGTTCAAGATGTTGTTCGTGGCAAGCCTATTATTAACATTCCTGCTTGTCCTGCAAATCCTGCAAATATTACAGGAACTATTCTTCATTATGTGCTTTCAGGTCAGATTCCAGAACTAGATCATCTTAATCGTCCCAAGTTTGCTTTTGGATATAGAATCCATGATAACTGTGAGCGACGTGCGCATTTTGATGCAGGTGAGTTTGTAGAAGAGTGGGGTGACAAAGGTGCTCAAAATAATTTCTGTCTTTATAAGATGGGATGTAAAGGTCCTATGACATTTAATAACTGTTCTATAGTTAGATATAACAGTGGGACTAACTGGCCTATTGGCGTAGGACATGGTTGTATCGGTTGTTCAGAACCACAGTTTTGGGATAAGTATGCTCAGGAAAGACCAATGGCAGATACACACTTTAAAGCTCCAGGTGGTGGAGTTGAGAAAACTGTAGACGAGTTCGGTCTAGGACTACTTACAGCGGCTGGTATTGGTATTGGTATTCATGCAGTAGCAAGCATAATCGCAGGAAAAAAAGAGGGAGATGAGTAATGAGCAAACATATAATTGTAGATCCAATAACAAGGATAGAAGGACATTTAAGAATAGAAGCGGTTATTGATGAAGATAATGTAATTACAGATGCATTTGCCAGTTCTACTATGTTTAGAGGGATAGAGACAATTTTAAAAGGACGTGACCCGAGAGATGCTGGACTTCTTGCAATGAGAATATGTGGTGTTTGTACAGGTACTCACTATCAAAGAAGTATAGAAGCAGTTGAAAATGCATTTAAAGTAACAATTCCAAAAAATGCAAGAATAGTTAGAAACCTGATTCAAGGTGCTCTTTATATACACGATCACGTTGTACATTTTTATCATCTTCATGCGCTTGACTGGGTAGACATTACATCTGCGCTAAAAGCTGATCCAAAACTGGCAGCTGCTGAAGCACTTAAATGGACGGATACTCCATATGGTGCTGGAGAAGGAGAGCTTAGAGCTATTCAAGAGAGAGTTGGAAAGTTTGTAGAACAGGGTCGTTTAGGGATTTTTTCAAATGCATACTGGGGAAATAAACACTATAAATTATCACCTGAACAAAATTTGATTGCTGTAGCTCACTACCTTCAAGCACTGGATATGCAAAGAGATGCGTCTAAGATGATGGCTATCTTTGGCGGTAAAATGCCACATCCTCAATCCCTCGTAGTTGGTGGGGTCACATGTGTACAAGATATTCAAAATCCCGCTAGAATCGCTGAGTTTAAGTCACTTTTAAATAAGTTTAGAAAATTTATAAAAAATGCTTATCTTGTTGATGTATTAATGGCTGGAACTGTTTATGCAGATGAAGCATTAGATGGAACAGGCTCTGGACTTAAAAACTATATGAGTTATGGTGATTTTAGACTTGATGATACAGAATTTTATAAAGCTTCAACTCTGTTTCCATCTGGTGTTGTGTTAAATGGTGATTTAACTAAGCTTCATCCACTTGATCAGACAAAAATTACTGAAGATGTTTCACATGCATGGTATGAAGGTAAAAATGACAAAGGTCTTCACCCGTTTGATGGTGTAACAAATCCTAAGTATACTGGTTTAGAGAAAAAAGCAGACGGTTATGCGTATTTAAAAACTAAAGAAAAATATTCTTGGATCAAGTCACCATTATATGATGACACAAGAATGGAAGTTGGTCCACTGGCTAGAATTGCAGTTGGACTTGCAGCTGGTGATGAAAATATTGTTAAATATGCTACAGGTTTCTTAGTAAAACTAGGAAAATCTTTAGGTCTAAAGACTGCCGCTCCCGCATCTGTTATATTCTCAACTGTAGGTAGAACAGCTGCCCGTGCAATAGAGACTGAACTTATGGCTGATGTTATGATGGGTTGGGTTGATGAGTTAGCTGCAAATGTTGCATCTGGTGATGTCAGTACTTGGACAGAATTTGATTTTGACAAAGTTTCTAAGGATGCCAAAGGTTACGGTATGGCTGAAGCTCCACGTGGAGGTTTAGGACATTGGGTAGTTATTAAAGATGGTAAGATTGAAAATTATCAGGCAGTTGTTCCATCAACATGGAATGCAGCTCCAAGAGACTACAAAAACAGAAAAGGTGCTTATGAATCAGCTCTTATCGGTACTAAAGTAGCAGATCCTGAGCAACCATTGGAGATACTAAGAACTGTACACAGTTTTGACCCTTGTATAGCTTGTGCTGTACATATCGTTGACACAAAAGGAAAAGAGCTTAGTAGTTTCAAAGTAAACACAAGCTGTGCCGTTTAAAGGAGCCCATCATGAGTTTTAAAAAAGTTGAGAGGATGACTGGGTTTATGAGAATCAACCACTGGGTGGTTGCTATCTCTATGATTGTTGCAGTAGTAACTGGTCTATATATTGGTCATCCATACTATCAAAGTTTTATCGCAGATCCTGCGGTTGACAAATACGTAATGGCATGGAATAGACTTGGGCATCTAATAGTTGCTATCATCTTTGATGTTAGTAGTATAGCAGTGGCTTACTTGTACTTTTTTTCAAGGTTTGAAAAGCCATATAAAAAGTTAATTCCAAATGGTAAAAATGTAAAAGAGTTTGGGGATGTGCTTATTAATCTTATTACATTAAATCGTGTAAAAGAGTTTGATTCATCTCATACAGATAGTTTTAACTCTATATTTTTCTTTGTATTTCATATGATGCTAATCTGGATGTTATTTACCGGACTTCAACTCTATGTACATGGACTTGCATCTGGATTGAGTTCTATCGGTTCTTGGTGGCCGGCAATACTTCACTTAACAACTGACTGGACTGTAGCTGTAACAGGCGGAACATTTATGGATGTGAGAATCTCACATCACTATACAATGTACTCAATTATCGCATGGGTAATGTTTCATGTTTATTACCAAATTTGGAGAACAATCTTCTGGAAAGAGGGTGATATCAACATAGTAGTTGGTGGAAACAAGTTCGTAGAAGAAAAATAACATCAATGTTATATAGCCAATAAGCCAAGAAGAATAATCTCTTTTTGGCTTTTTTTATTAAGGACAAATATGAAAACAGCAATAGTGGGTGCGGGTACTGTAATATATCAAGATGAGGGCGTAGGGGTATACGCTTCAAGGTATATTGAAGAAAATTTTACATTTACGGATGATGTGACATTAGTTGATGGCGGAGTACTTGGCTTTCAGCTAATGACATACTATCAAGACTATGATAAAGTAATAATCCTTGATACTATTACAATGGATGATGAGGTCGGTTCTATCTATAATCTACCATCAGAAGAGTTGTTAGGTCTTGGAAGTTATAAACAGACTGCTCATGAAGTTGAGATTATAGAGATGCTCGAGATTTGCTCACTTTTAGAGAGAATGGCAGATGTAAATATAATAGGAATTATTCCAAAAGATATACAGAGTGTAAATATAGGCTTGACGAATGAGATGAAAGACAAGTTTCATAACTTAATAGATGCAGCAGTTGTTGAGCTAGATAAATCAGGTATAAAGTACACAAGAAATCCTGAGACTGTAATGTTAGATGATATTATAGAAAAATATGTAAATCCACAAAGTGAGTTTAAAAATGGCTATCAAACAAGTAATTAAGTACAAAAGCGACAGTAAATATTTTGCAGGATTTTTACAATCTATGATTAAAGAGAGTGGTATTGTCGGTAGTATATCTCAAGCTGATGATTCTATCGTTATGCGTTTAGATGACAGAGACCAAAAAGCTGTAGAAGATTTTAGCCAACTCTCAAATAAATACCTAGCTCACTCTTTGTTTTTAGGTGATATACAAACTATACAGGTAGACTCGGAGAGTTTAGAATCAGATTTTAAATCACCTACTTATAATATATCAGCATGTCCTAGATGCTTAGAAAAATTAACAGACCCGGCAAGTGAAGACTATCTAAATGATTCTCTAAAGTGTACACATTACTCAAACGAGGCTAATGAAGAGTTCTTGGACTCTAAATACTACTCTCCACACTATAGCGAAGGAAGTGATCTTTTAGTAGTAGACCCAAATAGTGTAAATAGGCTCTTTATGATGACAGACGAGGAGATAAAAGCACTTTTTAGTATTGAAAAACCGATTCTCAAAGTTACTATTAAAGATGAAGTATTAAGAGAGCTGAGTGGAAAAAACTTTATAAATATAAAGTCACCATATAGCGTAAAGAGCAATCTTGTGGCACTAAATGCAAGAGAGAGCGAAGTTGAGTATCTATTTTTCCAAAGCTGTGATGATTTGAAAGTAGTTGTTGTTCAAGATAATATAACGATTATAAGAGATGCAAGAGGGGTTACAAAAGAGTTAAAAAAACTAGACAGTGACAAAAGTATAAATAGATTTTTAAACATTGCACAAGAAGCAGGGTTTCTTAAAGGTTCTATGGCAGCAAATCTAAGTACAAGACACGGCATCTCGTTTATTGTCTCAAACGAGACAGGAGCTAAAAAAGTTATAAGTTTTCAGGATTTTAGACTAAAAGATGTACTGCAGCTGATGTCAAAAGATGAAAACAAATCCAAACTTCTTGTAAATTTTGAGAAAAAGTTCCCAAAAATAATGCAAGAACTTCGTGAAAATGATGAATATGGAATGTTTGAAACTGTAGCATCTATACTGGAGTTAAAAGAAAAAAGCTTTGAGTCAGTAAGTGATAAGTCTTTAGAATTTCATGGAAATGGAGGCTTGAAGATAGATGCTGCCTTTTGTGATGATGGTTTTGATTATGTATCATTTATAGGTTCTATTATGAGTTTTAAACTAGCAAACACAGATGAGCATTATTTGGCTTATTCTATTTTTGAAGCTCTTGGTGATATGGCGATTTCAACGTTGGGTCAGTTAAAGACAAAATTTAAAATTGATAAGTTTGTAATGATGGGAGATATGTTCGAAAATAGTGTCTTATACAGCAGAATATTGAGTAAGTTTCAACTAAATAATCCTTACTTTTCTAAAGGTTTTGCATTAGACGATTAGACATAGTATAATTGCGTAAGAAGTTAAGGAGAAGCCATATTGTTAAGTAAAAAAGAACAAAGAAAAGAGCAGATAATGCAAAGCGCATTAGAACTTTTTTCTGTAAAGGGTTTTTATAACACTACCATTCCTGATATAGCAAATGCGCTAAAGATGAGTGTTGGTAATATGTATAACTATTTTAAATCAAAAGACATCCTTGCTAAAGAGATAATAAAATATATCTCAATATATCTGGGACATAAATTGAAAGAAATCAATGAACTAGATATATCTACAGAGGAAAAAACAAGAAAAATAATCGAAGTTTATTTTGAGACCGCTATGAAAAAACCTGAGATGATAGACTATTTTTTACGAATATATCTATCAACTCGCGAAGTTTTTAAAGATGGTTGTGAAGGAATGATTTGTGTTAATGAATTTGTTACAGAAATCATGATTTATTTTGAAGAAGGTGTCAAATGTGGAGACTTGAGAGATCAAGACTTCTTTAGTGCTTTTGGACTTTTTATGGGTTATCTTGGTGGGATGGTTTTCTTAAGGGGTGAAAATATTTTACCTAAAGAGTTAGATGATTATGTTGATGATATTTCATATAATGTTTACAAAGCTTTAAGCGTTTAATATATCATGAGCAATAAGATGAGAGTGTTATGGTTAAGCTCCATAGCCTGTAACGGTAACACTCACTCCTTTTTAAACTATCCATATATGGAACAATTTTTAAATGATTTTGAATTCATATACCATCCGGTTATCGACTCCAACTATAGTTTAAAAGAGATTGTCACTGAGACAATAGCCTGTGACATACTACTTATAGAAGGCTCTATCTCTGATGAGTTTAAAAGGGCAGATGTCCCTGTTGTAGATATAATTACAAAGTATGCAAAAATAGTTAAAAAAATAGTTACAGTAGGCACTTGTGCAACTTTTGGTGGAATCTTTAGAGAGAGCGACTATAAAGATACAACTGGACTGCACTTTGTAAAAGAAGTGAAAATAGATAAATTTAAAGATTTACTGAACAAAACTATCTCTCTGTCGGGTTGTCCTGTGCATCCAGAAGTTTTGGTAAATACTCTGTACGCTATTAAAAAAAGTGTTGATTTACAACTAGATAATTTTTTAAGACCAAAAGATTACTTTGCTTACACTGTTCATAATGGATGTACAAGAAATGAATACTTTGAGTATAAAGTAGATAACCATAAGTTTGGCGAGCTTGAAGGCTGTATGTTTTATGATCATGGATGCCAAGCACCATTTACACATGGAAGCTGTAACAAGATACTCTGGAATGAAGTAAACTCAAAAACCAGAGCAGGGCTTCCTTGTATGGGTTGTACTGAACCGACTTTTCCTAAGAGTAATCTATTTGGTACTAAAAAGAACATGGGTATACCGCAGGACCTTCCTCTTGGTGTAGGAAAAAGAACATATCTTACACTCGCGGGTATAACAAAAGCATTTACTATAGATAGATTAGAAAAGAAGTTATTTGATGATTGAGTTAATAGAAAAAATCGAGGGTGAAGCAAAACTAGACTTTAGTTTTGAAGATGGAAAAATCGACTTTGTAGATATAGAGTTTATGACTGCTAGAAATATAGAAAATATTTTAAAAGGTAAGTCGCCACTAGATGCTCTTGTCATTAATCCTAGAGTATGTGGCATCTGTGGACATGCTCACCTTATAGCTACAGTTGAGGCTCTTGAAGATTGTTATGAAAACATAGAGATATCTAAAAAAGCTAAGATAATCAGAGAGCTAACTCTTACCTTTGAGCTTATACAAAATCACTTTAAATGGTTCTATCTTGTTATGAGACCTCTTTTTGGTGAGAAACAAGAAGTGCTTAAAGCTACCTATCCTACCCAACTCATGGCAAAAGCAATAGCTGTATTTGGCGGACAATATCCGCATACATCTTATGCTATAGTCGGTGGTGTTGTTTGTGATGTTACAGAGATGGATATTATTAAAGTAAAACACTATATAGAAGAAGCTATAAAGTTTTTTGAGCTAAATGTAGTACAAGCTGATACAAAAGACTTTTTAGTGTGTGACAATGTAGATAAAGTTTTAAAGAAAAGTGGTGATTTACCGGATATTTTAAAAGAGATAAAGAAAAAGAAATATCTGCATCATGGAAAATCTTATGATAGATTTATAGCTTTTGGGGAGAATAGTTACTTTAGCAAGGGCAAGTCTCATAAAACTATAACTACACATAACATCTCTATGGATCATGTAAAAGAGTATAGCAATCCAAATTCGCTAGCTAAAAATGTATTGTACAAAGATAAATACTATGAAGTTGGCCCTTTAGCTCGTGCTATGATAAATAAAGTACCACTTGTAAAAGATGCTCATAGAAGATACGGTGACAATATCTTTAGTAGAATAATTGCTAGAGTTTGTGAAATACCACAACTCCTAAATCATTCAAAAGAACTGCTAGAACAATTAGACTTGAGTGAACCATCATATATAGAACCTTCTATAGATATTACTAAGATAAATGGTTCTGGAGAGAGTGCTGTTGAAGCAGCAAGAGGTTCTCTTATCCATAAAGTTGATATTGAAAATGGTGTTATAAAAAACTACGAGATAATCACTCCAACCCAGTGGAATCTAGGAAATGGAACAAAAAAAAAGCTTGGAGTTTCACAAAAAGCGATGATAGGTTTAGAAGATGTTCAAACTGCTGAGCTTGTCTTTAAAACTTTTGATGTATGCTCTGTTTGTACAACACACTAGCTCTCATTAACTAAAATTATACAAGGGTAGCACCCTTGTACACAATATATTCTCCATAAAAGACTTCTCAACGACAAAACTATAATTTAAAAAAAATTACATATATTTGTTAAAATTATAACACTATCAGTCCTTTATTTGTCTTCTATTAAATAAATAAATTAAGCTTCACATAAGTTATTTTTATATAGACTTCTTACTGAATGATTATTCATTTATGAATAAGAATAAGCAAAAGGAGTAAATTATGGTGAATGACACTCTATATAAACAGTTGTCAGCTAGAGTAAATGAGTTAGCAAAGTTACCTAAACTAGATGATCAAAAATCAATTCCAGATTTGATTGAACAGAATGGTTTTACGAGAAGAGATTTTATGACATGGGCCGGTGGAATGACCGCTATGTTGGCACTTCCTTCAAATTTTACACCATTGATTGCAAAAGCGGCAGAGGTTGCGGATAGACTTCCTGTTGTCTGGTTGCATATGGCCGAATGTACTGGATGTACTGAATCATTATTAAGATCAGCAAGTCCAAGTATAGACAGTTTGATTTTTGATCATATATCTTTAGAGTACCAAGAGACGATTATGTCTGCGGCTGGTTGGCAAGCAGAACAAAATCTTGAAAATGCTATTGAAAAGTACAAAGGTAGATATGTCCTAATGGTTGAAGGTGGTATTCCTCACGGTGAGGGTGCTCATTTCTTGACAATTGGTGGACATGGTAAGACTGGTGAGCAGACTGCTATCGATGTATCTGAACATGCAGCAGCAATCTTTGCTATCGGTACTTGTTCTTCATTTGGTGGTGTTCAAGCAGCAGCTCCAAATCCTACAAATGCAACGTCACTTAGTAACGTTACAAGTAAGCCTGTTATTAATGTTCCTGGTTGTCCTCCTAGTGAGAGCAATATAGTTGGAACACTACTTCACTTCTTACTTTATGGGACACTTCCAGCACTAGATGCTTACAACAGACCAAAATGGGCTTATGGACTTAGAATCCATGATATGTGTGAGAGACGTGGTCACTTTGATGCTGGTGAGTTTGTAGAAGAGTTTGGTGATGACGGTGCTAAAAATGGTTACTGCCTATACAAAGTAGGTTGTAAAGGCCCTTATACATTTAACAACTGTTCAAGACAGAAGTTCAATGAAGGAACATCATGGCCTGTTCAAGCAGGACACGGTTGTGCTGGATGTAGTGAACCTGATTTCTGGGATACTATGGGTGTTTTACATGAACCACTTGCAGATAGACTATATCATACAACATTTGGTGGTCTTGGTTCAGACGCAACGGCAGATAAGATTGGATTAGGCCTACTTACTGTTACAGCAATCGGAATCGCGGCACATGCAGCAGTATCAGCTGTTAAAAAACCAAAAGAATAAGCAAAGGAGTTTGATATGTCAAAAAGAGTAATAGTAGATCCAATAACAAGAATTGAAGGACACTTAAGAGCCGAGGTTATAGTTGGTGATGACGGCATAGTTCAAGATGCTTTTGTATCTTCAACTTTATGGAGAGGCCTTGAAGTAATCGCTAAAGGAAGAGATCCTAGAAACGTACCACTTTTGATGCAAAGAATTTGTGGTGTTTGTACTTATTCTCACTATTTAAAAAGTACTATGGCGGTAGAAGATGCACTAGGAATCAAGATTCCTTATAATGCTGAATTAGTAAGATCACTTATGAATGCAGCACTATTTATTCATGATCATGTTGTTCACTTTTATCACTTACATGGTGTTGACTGGGTTGATATTGTTTCAGCTCTTAATGCAGACCCTGCAAAAGCAAGCAAGTTAGCATTTAAATATTGTGATAACCCAATTGGTACAGGGGAAAATGAACTTAAACTAGCTAAAGAAAAGATAGCTAAGTTTGCTAAAAACCCTCAAGGTCTTGGACCATTTGCTAACGCATACTGGGGGCACGGAACATCTAAACTTACTCCGGAGCAAAATCTTATAGCGCTTTCTCACTATTTACAAGCACTAGAAGTTCAAAGAACAGCTGCTCAACTTTTAGCTATCTTTGGTGGTAAAAATCCACATCCTCAAAGTCTTGCGGTAGGTGGAGTAACTTGTGTTATGGATATTCTTAACCCGGCAAGAATGGGTGAATACATGACTAAGTTTAAAGTACTGTCTAATTTTATTAACAATGCTTACTATCCAGATATTGTTATGGCAGCGGAGATGTATAAAACTGAAGCTTCAGTTGTTAAACCAGCGGGTGTTAAAAACTTCATGGCACATGAAGATTTTATAGTAGGTCGTGGGGAGAGACTATTTGAGAGTGGAATCGTTTATGATGGAGACTTAAGTAAGGTTTTTGATATCGATGAAGATTTAATTACGGAAGAAGCAACACACTCTTGGTACCAAAATGATAAGCCACTTCATCCTTACGATGGTGAAACAGATCCTAAATATACAGGTTTTGTAGATGGTGATACTGTTGGTCCTGATGGAAAGATGATTCACTCTAAAATGATTAACGAAAAAGAAAAATACTCTTGGATTAAATCTCCTAGATATGATGGTAAACCAATGGAAGTTGGACCTTTAGCATGTTTAGTTGTTAGTTATGCAAGGGGTAATAAAAAAGTTACTAAAGTTGTTAATGATTTCTTAAAAGTTACAGGTCTTCCTGCAGCAGCTCTATTTACTACACTTGGTAGAACAGCGGCAAGAATGTTACAAGCAAAACTAATTGGGGATAATGCACTGATTGCATTTAATAATCTTATTGAAAACTTAAAAGTTGACCAAGATACTTGTGCTACTTATACTATTGATAAAGACAAAGAGTATAAAGGTAGAGGTATCGGTGATGTTCCAAGAGGAATGTTAAGTCACTGGGTTAGAATCAAAAATGGTGTTGTAGAAAATTATCAAGCTGTTGTTCCATCTACTTGGAATGCAGGACCTATGGATTCTAATGGAGTTAAAGGACCTTATGAGGCTGACTTGATTGGTCTTAAAATTGAAAATTTAACACAACCACTAGAGATTATTAGAATTATTCACTCTTATGACCCATGTATCGCTTGTGCGGTTCACGTAATGGATACAAAAGGAAATCAACTAAGTGAGTACAAACTAGATCCTATTTATGGTGGATGTAGCGTATAAAAGGAGAAGCTATGATTAGTGAAGCTAATAACAATATCGAAATAGTACAGGAAATAGAACAAGAGTTGGAATTTTCGTCAGTTTACCGATGGCAACATTGGATCAGAGCAATTTCGATTGTTGTTTTAACAATAACTGGATTTTATATAGCTGTTCCTTTTTTAACACCAGCGGTAAATGCTGATCCGACAAACTTTATGCAAGCCTTGATAAGATCGTGGCACATAATATTCGGTTTTGTACTAATATCTGCGGTGTTATTTAAAAGTTATCTTTTTGTTTTTGGAAGAAAACATGAGATGGAAAGAGCGGCTATTAAAGATATCTTTAATCCAGTGATTTGGGCAAAACAGATAGGATACTATCTATTGATTTCAAAACATCCAAAATTAAACGGTGTTTATAACCCTATTCAGTTTATGGCATATTTAGGGTTTTATCTTATGATATTTACTCTTATCACGACAGGACTTATCTTGTACGTACATGTATACCATGATGGACTAGGTGCTTATCTTTACGATGTAATGAAAAGCATTGAAGTGATGATGGGTGGATTAGCGATAGTTCGAAGTGTTCATCACATCCTTACATGGGGTGTTATGTTGTTTATACTTGGTCATGTTTATATGGCGATTTACAATGCTGTCTTTGGAAAAGAAGGCGGAATGGATGCTATTTTCAGTGGTATGAAGTGGCATAAAAAACATTAGCTAAAAGCAAGGGTTTCCTTGCTTTTGTTAGAAGAAATAAGATTTTTATAAACAATTATGATGAGATTATAATGATTGTTTACAAAATCTTATTTATGATTTATATATAGAGGTGTAAGATGAAAATATTGATACTAGGCATAGGAAATGTACTTTTTGGCGATGAAGGCATAGGCGTTCATCTGGCAAATTACATAGATGAGAAGTATAACTTTATATCTGATGAACATACAGTAGATATAGTTGACGGTGGAACTCTCGCTCAGATATTGATACCAATCATAACTGACTATGACAGAGTTTTACTTATAGACTGTGTCAATGTTTTGGATGGTGATATCGGAGATGTGTATAGTTTTGATTTTGATGCTGTCCCTGATTTTATCACTTGGCAAGGTAGTGCTCACGAAGTCGAGATGCTGCAAACTCTTCAGATGATAGAGATGCTTGGTGATTTACCACCTGTAAAAATCGTAGGTGTAATACCTTATGTAATTGGTGAAGATACAACTTTTACTATTACTCAAGAGGTACTAGATGCTAGTAAAACTATGGAGCACTCTATCGTCAACTATCTAAAAGATTTAAACGTAGAGACAACTTTGAAAAACTCTGGTGCAATCTTGCAAGAAGTTGCGAGAACATCATATTTAAGGGGTACCCAATGGTATTAGAATTTTTATTTGAATATGCATCTTCATCATTAGTATATGATAAAGTGCTCTCAAGAGTGTTAGAAAAGTCAGAGCCTGAAGGCAGACTTGTAAAAACAGACACCCAAATCAAATTATATGTAGAGGCTGAAGATAGTGACGAGTTAGAGAAGTTTGCAAATGATCTGTCTCTAGAACTGCCTCACTCAATCTTTTTACGAAATACAGAAGTTAATGTCGTTGATGCTATGCCAGATAACGATTTTGTTCTACCTTTAGTAGATAAACCTGCTCTCTCTTTTTGTCCAAGTTGTTTGTCTAAAGTTTTAGATGAGACAAGCGAAGATTATTATAACCCATTTTCTGAGTGTGATGTTTGTGGATACGGTTCAGATGGCAAAAGAGGCAACTATAAGAGTCTGTTTGAACAAATAGCAAGTACTATAAGTAGTGGCGCAGTTGTAATGGTAAATACATTTTACGGAGAGTATTATCTAGGTAAGCTAGATGCCAAGTGCAATTATGTCTCTTTTGATGTGTTAAGTTATGATCTTGCTACTATCTCAAAGTACACAAATGTAACAAAGTATGAGACTGTTGCTTTAGGTGCAATAGAAAAACCTCTTATCGGTCTGAAAACAAACCTAAAATTTAAAATAGATTTTGAAGAGGTAGAAGAAGAGCTATTAAGATTTAAACTAGCAGATGATTTTATACTTTACTTAACTATGGTAGAACTACATAAGTTAGGTGTAGATTGTGTGTTTATTACTAAAGATAAAATGGCACATGGCAGTGAACTTCTGATAGCTGACTTTAAAGAGACTATGGAGCCAATCGAGTGTGTTGTTGGTGAGAGAAACATTATTATTCTTGGTGGGGATAAAGGTCTTCCGAAGTTTGAACTTACAAATGAAGTAGTAATCCCATACATAGGAACTTTTAACTCTGTAATCAAAGAGCATGACTTCTCGGAGAAGACAGTTGTAGGTCTAAACATGAGTAAAGACTACCATAACAACATCCTTGTTTACGGTAAAAAATTCGGACTCATAGAATACTTGTCATTTAAGTCTGAGTATAGCTCTGTTGCAGAAATATTTAAAGCCATAATTGATACAAACGAGACTGGGAAGAAACTTCTAACTAACTACAAAAATGAGTATACGGAACTTTATGAAAAAGTTTCTTTGATAACATTTGAAGAAAAAGAGCTAAATATATATAAAATATGGGGAATTATATCTATAGTTTTAGGGTATAGTAATACAAATGATATTTATAAATCAGCAGATAAGTTAGAAAATAATGCAAAATCTTTTTTAGGAACTAAAGGCCCTAGAATAGATTACAAATTGCAAAATATTAACTCTAAAGTTTATCTAGATCCATTAATGGTAATCAGAACAGCAATGACTTTTAAACTTGCCGGAGTTGATAGTCTATGTTTATCTTATGGAGTGGTTGAGAGTTTCGTTGAGTTTTTATCAGGTCAACTTGATGAGATAAAACAAAACATGAGTAATGATGTAGTTGTTGCATCTGGTTCACTACTTGGGAACAAGCATTTATTTAGTAAGTTAGATAAAGAAGTCTCAATAAACCATGAACTATATTTCAACAAAGAATTACCGGTAGATGGGATAAACATTAGATATGGCGGAAATGAGTTACTTCACACTTAAGAGATTTGGGTTTCAAATATTTGGGCAAGTTCAAGGAGTTGGATTTCGTCCATTTATTTACAAAATAGCAAATGAATTAAGTCTTAATGGTTTTGTAAAAAATAGTGTAAATGGTGTCGATATGGAACTTGAAGGTACAACCCTTCAAATCCAAGAGTTTATGAATATACTAAACTCAGATAGATTACCTCCTCTAGCGCGCATAGATAAAATAGAAAAAGTAGAGATAAAACCTCTTTATAGGGAACAGTTTGAAATAATAGACTCGACTCGCAATGTCAACAATGGCTCAAAAGTAGCATTGGTAATACCTGACACGGCGATTTGTAAAGAATGTATTTTAGATATTGTTTCCCCTTATAAGCTAAAATATTACGATTATTTTGCCACAACATGCACAAATTGTGGTCCAAGATATAGTATTATTCAAACTGTTCCTTATGACAGAGAAAATACCTCTATGAGTAAATTTAAAATGTGTGACTCATGTGAAGATGAGTACACAGACCCTCTTAACAGACGCTATCATGCACAACCCATATCATGTCATGACTGCGGACCTACACTCTCAGACACCATTGAAAATACAGCCAAGTTTATAAAGAATGGAAAGATAGTTGCCATTAAAGGTCTTGGCGGTTTTCATATCATCTGTGATGCAACAAATGATGAGGTAATAAAGAAGTTAAGAGTCTATAAAAACAGACCGACTAAACCTCTAGCTATCATGTGTAAAGATTTAGAGCAGGTGAAACTTTTAGCATCTATATCTAGCAAAGAACAAGAGTTATTAGCATCTAAAGAAGCACCGATAATTATTTTAAATAAAGCGGTAGATGCGAAGATGAAAATATCTGAATTAGTAGCTCCAAACATAGATAGGATAGGGTGTTTTTTACCATATACGGCACTTCATCATCTTCTTTTTAAACAACTTCAAAACCCCATAGTAGCGACAAGTGCGAACCTTGGTAGTGAACCTATTATTATAGATGTACAAGACATAAAAGAGAAACTTCCGTTTGTAGACTTTGTGCTTGATTTTGATAGAGATATAGTTAATGGTGTGGATGACTCTTTAGTCCAAGTCGTACGCGGAAATACTCAGATGCTAAGACTCTCACGTGGATTTGCACCAAAGGTTATAAAGCTGCCATTTAAGAGTGAAAAGAAAATTTTAGCAGTAGGTGCAAACGCTAAAAATGCTGTTGTCTTTGTCATAGAAGACAGCATAATAATCTCTCCTCATATCGGAGACTTAGGTTCACTAAAAGCTTTTGAGTTTTTTCTTAGGACTATAGAGACTTTTAAAAGATTTTATGACTTTGAACCAGATGTTATAGTTCATGATATGCACCCAAGTTATGAGACAACAAAGTGGGCAAAAGAGCAGGGAAAAGAACTTGTAGAAGTCCAGCATCACTTAGCTCACATCTATGCTTGTAAGGCTGAGTTTGGTCTGAGTAAAGATTACTTAGGATTTAGTTTTGATGGAACTGGTTATGGAACTGACAAGACGCTTTGGGGTGGAGAGATTTTTGTGGGCGATGAAAGGAAGTACAGCTTTAAAGGTGTGAAACTATTAGGGGGTGAAAAAGCTATAAAAGAGCCTAGACGCGTTGCGCTTAGTATGCTTTTTGATAACTACTCACTTGATGAAGTTCTAAGTCTAGATGTAGAGGTCGTTAAGTCGTTTAAACAAAGCGAGATTAAAATCCTGCATCAAAGCCACACGAAAAACCTAAACGCACCACTTAGCTCTTCAGTAGGAAGACTCTTCGATGCAATGGCAAGTTTCTCAAACCTTCTACAGTTTCAAAGTTATGAAGGTGAAGCAGGACTCATCTGTGAGCAAAACTATAATCCAGATGTAACAGATGCTTACGAGTACAAAATAGTAGATGGCATCATAGATATAGAGTTTGACTTTTTTGACAAAGAATTAGTAACAAGATTTATAAATACACTTGCAAAAATAGTTCTAGATATATCAAAAAAAGAAAAAATGGAAGTCATTTTAAGTGGTGGAGTTTTTCAAAACAAAACACTGCTAGAACTTGTAGCATCTGGACTTGATAAAGAAAATATAAAATACTACCACCAGCAAGAGACGTGCATCAATGATGGTGGGATTGCTTTGGGTCAGGCGTATTACTTAGTTCAAAAGTATTTGTAAAGATAGGTTTTTAGTATTTGAACTTGCTCTTGAATAGAGTAATTAAACTTAAACTCTATCTCTTTTAGTTAGTAAATAAAATTTTCATCACGAACTCCTCTGTACTTTAAAATCTTATCTTCAAAGAAAATCCAAAATTGTGTGATGAGGTTTTCTCTTTTTTGAGTTTTTGAAATTTTGTTTAGCATCATGAACTTTGAGAACTCTTTGAAGTGTGCTTCCTCAGCTCCAGAGTCTAAAAAATCATTTTTATATCTGTTTAGGTTTGGCATGAGAAGATTGTATATTTTATCTTCATAGTGAAATGTCAAAAAGTTTTGGGCATCAAAGATGTTTTCTTTTATCTATTTTTTGCTCTGACAAAGGTAAATATACTCATCATATTCTAAAACATCCTTGTCTTGATAGTCTTGTTCAAGTAAGTTTACTATCAGTGCTCTGAAAAGCTCAAATTTTGTTTTAACAGTAAGATAATTAAGACCTAGTTTATTGGCAGTTTGACTAGCTGTAAAGTTTTGGCTGAAGTACTCTATAAGCTCAAAATCTCTTTGAACTTTTTGCAAAGAGAACTTTTTTTTACACTCTGAACACTTGAGTTGTCCAGATTTAAGTTCATATAATTTTTTATTATTGCAATAAATACAGTTCATATATGAATTTTAGCATAATTTAGTCCCAAAAACATATAAGAAACACACTAATTAACTTTAGATTAAAATTAAAAAATGTAATATAATGAATATGTATTCATAAAAAGGAGTTGAGTAATGGAGAACTTAGGTTTACTATTGATTTTCTGGTACGGTATTTTACATGCATTTGGACCAGATCACCTAACGGCAATAGCAGATTTTTCTATTGGTAAAAGTAAAAAGAAGACTATGACTATTACAACTCTTTTTGCTATTGGTCATGGATTAACCCTATTTATATTTGCAAAGATTTTAGATACCTACCATATTAGTGAGTCAATACTTGGGTATGGAGATTTAATCTCTGCATCTATTATATTGATGATGGGATTTTATTTGCTGTATATGGTTTACGATGACCGTATTCAGCTAAAGAAACATATCCATGATGGCAAAGAACACGTACATATTTGGTTTGGAAAAAATCATGACCATGATAACAGTGATACAGCTTCGGCATTTACCATCGGAGCATTGATGGGCATCGGTGGAGTTAGAGGAATGCTGGTAACTCTTGGTATGGTTGAAGCCGGAAGTGTAGATTTGACAATGGTACTGGCATTTTCACTGGGAGTTATGGTGATTTTTGTAGGCTTTGGTAGCGTGATATTGTATATAAATAAAAATTTATTAAACTCAAAACAAAATTTAAAAAGAGTATTTGCAACTGCCGGAGTAATCTCGGTAGTTGTAGGCTCTAATATGCTTTTAGCATAGTACAGATAAAGCACTAAAGAGGCACAAGTGCCGAGAGCTTTCCGCTGAGGAAAACTTAGCGTTAACGTAGGTAGCGGAAGTATTTCCGATACCGTTAAAAACAAATGATAAGGAATTAAAGATATGTGTAAAGATTGCGGTTGTAGTATAATAGATAGCGAAAGACATAGTCACTCTCATGAAGGTGAAGCTCATACTCATGACCATTCTCATGGAAGTTCAGGGGAGCATCAAGATGCACATCAGCATCTACATGATAACCCACAGTTAAATGATCCAAAAACTATCTCTATAATTACAAAGATTTTAGATAAAAATGATCAAGAAGCTCATCACAACAGAGAACACTTTAACTCTCATAATGTACTGAGTATAAATCTTATGAGTAGTCCTGGAAGTGGAAAAACAGCACTTCTTGAACACTTAGCAGATGTAGTTGACTTTGAGTTTGGTGTAGTTGAAGGTGACTTGGAGACAAGTAGAGATGCAGATAGACTCAAAGCTAAAGGCATACCGGCTCATCAGATTCAAACAGGTTCAGCTTGTCACTTAGATGCATTTATGGTTCATAAAGCTCTTCATCACATGGATTTAGAAAATCTTGATGTATGTTTTGTGGAAAATGTCGGAAACCTTGTTTGTCCTGCATCTTATGATGTTGGAAGTCACTTAAACATAGTTCTAGTCTCAATTCCTGAAGGTGAAGACAAGATAGCTAAATATCCGGTAATGTTTCGTCAGGCTGATTTGATTCTATTTACAAAAGTAGACCTTCTTCCATACTTTGACTATGACATAGAACGAGAAAAAGCAGATGCAAGAAAACTAAAACCAAATGTAGATATTCTTGAAGTAAGCACAAAAGATAAAGAGAGCTTAAAAAAAGTAGCTCAGTGGATTAAGTTTAAAATGGAGATGAGATAATGTGCCTTTCAATACCATCTAAAGTAGTAAAAATAGATAAAGAGCTAAACATGGCGACAGTTGACACTATGGGTGTTCAAAGAGATGCAAGTTTAGACTTAATGGCTGAAGGTGATATAAAACTAGGTGATTATGTACTTCTTCATATTGGTTTTATTATGAATAAGATTGATGAAGTAGATGCGCTTGATTCTATAGAACTATATAAAGAGATTATTGAAGCGATGAATGAAGAGGATAGGCAGATGGCGATTTTAGAAGATGATGAGTGTCCAAATAGAGGTGCGTAATGGAGTTAGAACTAAAAAATCTTTATGATGACTTTAGAGATGGCGATACCATAAAAGCCTATGCTAAAATCATCAAAGAAGATGCAAAGAGACTAAAAAAACCTATAAATATCATGGAAGTTTGCGGTGGTCATACTCATACTATTATGAAGTTTGGCATCCCTCAACTTCTGCCTGCAAACATAAAGTTTGTTCACGGTCCCGGTTGTCCTGTTTGTATCATGCCAAAAGAGAGAATCGACCATGCTTATGTTTTAAGTATGCAAGAAAATGTGATTTTGGTAACTCTTGGCGATATGATAAAAGTTCCCGGTAGTAAAGGAAGTTTACAAGATGCAAGAAGTAAGGGTGCGGATGTACGTTTTGTGTATTCTCCATTAGAGTGTCTTAAAATCGCAAAAGAAAATCCAGATGCAAATGTAATCTTTTTTGCCATAGGTTTTGAGACTACTACTCCTATGACGGCAGCTCTACTGAGTGCAGTTATAAAACAAGATGTTAAAAATATCTTCTTTCATATAAACCATGTAACAGTTCCTGAGGTTATGAGAGAGCTTATAGACTCTAGAGATGTTCATGTAGACAGTTATAACAACCGCATAGATGCTTTTCTTGGGCCATCACATGTAAGTGTGATAAGTGGGAGTAAAATCTACGAAGAGTTCCCAAGAGACTATAATCGCCCTGTAGTTGTAACTGGCTTTGAACCTGTTGATGTAATGCAGGGAATAAGTATGATAGTCAAGCAGTTCATAGAAGATAGATGCGAGCTTGAAATAGAGTACAAAAGACTTGTAACTTATGAGGGAAACAAAACAGCTCAAAAGCTAGTAGAGAAGTTTTTTGAAAAAGGTGATTTGTTTAAGTGGCGAGGTTTGGGAAATATTCCAGACAGCGGACTAAAACTAAAGCAAAAGTTTAGTGACTATGACGCTGAAATAAAGTACAAAGATGTACTTCCATTAGAAGAGATAGAAGACCATAAACTATGCATCTGTGGAGATATCCTCAGAGGTATGGCAAGTCCTCCGGAATGTACAATATTTGGAACTGCATGTAAACCAACAAGCCCAATAGGAAGTTGTATGGTAAGTAGCGAAGGTGCATGTGCCGCATACTATAAGTATGGGAATCTGATATAATAAATTTTAAATCAGATTTTTAGGGGAATTTTATGAGCGAAGAAGAAAAAAATAAGAACAATCCACTGCACGGTATCAAGTTAAAAGATATTTTAGAGGCTCTTGTTAAACACTATGGTTGGAAGAAGTTGGGCAGACTAATAGACATAAGGTGCTTTATGTTTGATCCGACAGTTAATTCAAGTTTGAAGTTCCTAAGAAAGACACCTTGGGCTAGAACAAAGGTTGAAGAGTTGTATCTTGAAATGGTAAGCAAAAAGTGAAAAAACTGTTTGTTATTAGACACGCTAAGTCAAGCTGGAAAGATATGACGCTAAGTGACTTTAACAGACCTCTAAACAAAAGAGGTAGTGAAAATGCTCCTTTGATGGGAGAGCGATTAAAAAAGAGAAATGTTAACCCTGATATCATTCTCTCAAGCCCAGCACTAAGAGCCAAAACTACAGCAGAGATAATTGCTAAAAAAGTGAACTATACAAAAGAGATAGTCTTTAATGATGACATCTACGCATCTATGGATATGATTCTTAAAAAATTGATAAAAAATACAGATGATAAAAATGAAACACTCTTTCTTTTTGGACATAATCCAGATTTAAATATGTTGGTTGAAGATTATATAGACTTTGATGAAAACATAGTTACATGTGGAGTAGTTGAGATTGAGTTTGACTGTAAACACTGGAAAGACATCAGTAGAAAAAATGCGAAATTTATCTCATTTGATTACCCGAAAAAGGAACAGAAATGAAATATAGATACATAGGAAAAACAGGACTTAGAGTAACTCCGATATGTTTGGGAACTATGGGCTTTGGAAGTTGGAGTGATGAAACCGAGTCTTTTAAAATCATGGACAAGGCTTATGAAAAAGGTATAAACTTTTTTGACACTGCAGAAGTTTATCCAATACCTCCAAATAAAGATTATGCAGGTGAGACTGAAAAAATAATTGGTAAGTGGTTAAAGGGCAAACAAAGAGACTCTCTTATTATTGCATCAAAAGTGGCTGGAGCCGCAAATGGTTGGTTCGTTCCTCCTATTCGTCACGGTCTTACTGCCATAGATAAATTTCACATCAAAACTGCCATTGAGGGAAGTCTTAAAAGATTACAGACTGACTACATTGACCTTTATCAGATGCATTGGCCTGATACTTTAGTGCCTATTGAAGAGTCGCTAAAAGCTTTTGATGAACTTGTGCAAGAGGGGAAAGTTAGATACTTAGGTACTTCAAATGATAGTGCTTATGGTTTAACAAAAGCAAATGAAACGTCCAAGAGACTTGGCATCTCAAGATTTGAGTCTATTCAAAATAACTTCTCTTTAAACAATCCAAGATTCTTAGATGAGTTAGCTCATATATGTGAAAAAGAGCAGATTTCGCTTCTTCCTTATTCTCCTATTGGCGGTGGTGTTTTAAGCTGTAAGTATAATGGAAAGTTTTATCCTGATAATGCTAGATATTCTGAGTACTTAAAGAGTAGTAACCCTCGTATAAAAGCTCAGGCTACAAGATTTGTAAATGAGAAGAGTTTAGCGACTACTGCAAAGTATGTTGAGATTGCTAAGAGACTTGAAATTTCTCCTGTGACTTTAGCTGTAGCGTATTCAAAACAGTTTAAGTTTGTTGCATCTACTATCATAGGTGCGAGAACTACTAAACAACTTGATGACTCATTTGCTGCTATGGACTTAGACTTAAGTGATGAAGTGATGCAAGAGATTAAAGATATACAACTAGATATTATGTATCCGATGGGATAAGAGGAATTTTTATGACGAAAACAATTACACTGGCTCAAGGTAACGGCGGGCAAGAAAATAACGAACTTATTTCAAAAGTATTTTATAAAGCATTTGCTAATGAGATTTTAGAAAAGAGCGAAGATGCAGCTATTATCCACGGTGGTGAACTAGCGTTCTCTACTGATAGTTTTACGGTTAGCCCGTTGTTTTTTCCTGGTGCAGACATAGGTAAACTTGCAGTGTGTGGAACTTGTAACGACCTTGCTATGATGGGCGCACAACCTAAGTATTTGACTTGTAGTGTTATTATCGAAGAGGGTTTTCCTGTTAGAGACTTAGAGAAGATTGTTCGCAGTATGAAAAAAGAGTTAGAAGTAAACGGTGCGGTAGTTGTAAGTGGAGATACTAAAGTTGTACCACGTGGAAGTGTTGATAAGATTTTTATAAACACTACTGGAATAGGTGAAGTTCTTAAAAAAGGCATCAGCTCAAACAACATAACACAAAATGATGTCATCCTTGTAAATCATGATATCGGTTGTCATGGTGCTACTATTTTTGCAGCTAGGGAAGATATAGATATGAGTAGTTCACTAGAGAGTGATTGCGCTTCACTTTTTCCTCAAGTAAAAGCTCTGCTAGATGCAGACATAAAGATAACTGCTTTAAGAGATGCTACAAGAGGCGGAGTAAGTGCCGTGCTAAATGAGTGGTCAAAACAGTCAAATATTTGTATCGAGGTAGAAGAAGAGAAGATTCCTGTACGTGATGAAGTTAATGGCATCTGTGAGATGCTAGGCTTTGAAGCTACTGCTCTTGCAAATGAAGGAACTTTTGTTCTGGCTATAAATAAAGAAGATGCCCATAGAGCAGTAGAGATTTTAAAAACATTTGAGAACTGTTCAGATGCAACTATCATAGGTAAAGTTACAGATGCACATCTTCAAAAAGTAATACTAAATAGTAGCTGGGGAACAAAGAGATTTTTAGATACTCCTAGCGGTGAACTACTTCCTCGCATCTGCTAAATATGAAAATCTTTCTAATCGTCTCGGCATTTAACTCTCTTACTCAGAGAGTCTTTTGTTTTCTGCAAGATATGGGACACACTGTATCAGTTGAGTTTGCTATAAATGACAAAGAGATGCTAGATGCTGTAGAGAGATTTAAGCCTGATATTGTTTTCTCTCCATATCTAAAGAAGTTTATCCCAAAAGAGATATTTCTAAACGTGCCTACTTTTATTTTGCATCCGGGTATCCGTGGAGATAGAGGTCATAATGCACTTGACCATGCTATAAGAGATGAGAGAAAAGAGTGGGGTGTAGTAATCCTCAAAGCAAACGAGGAGTTTGATGGTGGCGAGATATATAGCGAAGTAAGATTTACTATGCGAGATGCATCTAAGGCATCTATATATAGAGCGGAAGTTGCAGATGCTACACTTAAAGCTTTGAGAGAATTAGTTTTAAATTTAGAAGATGAAAATTTTAAAGCAACTCCTCAACTTCAAACTCCAATGCACAAATATTTAACTCAAGAAGATAGAGCTATAGACTGGAATAAAGACACTACTAAAGAGATAATGAAAAAAGTAAGATTTAGTGATAGTTATCCGGGAGTGAAAGATGAGTTTTTTGGCATCGAGTGTTATCTGTTTGGAGTTTTCGAAGAAGAGCGTTTAAAGGGTAAACCAAAAGAGGTTATAGCTAAAAGAGATGGTGCTATCTGCGTAGGAACTATTGATGGGGCTGTTTGGATAAGTCACTTAATAGAAATAGGAAAGTTCAAGCTTCAAAGCACTTATGTATTAAAAGAGAAGATAAAAGGTGTTAAAGAACTTCGACTTCCTCTTATCTTTGATATGACATATAAAACATTTTATGAGATAGGTTCACATAGAGACGGTGATGTTGCATATCTTTGTTTTAATTTTCACAATGGTGCGATGACTTCAGAGCAGTGCATCAGACTAAAGTATGCATTTGATTATATAAAAGAGAGTGCTAAGGTAGTTGTACTTATAGGCGCTGAAGAGTTCTTCTCAAACGGCATCCACCTAAATGTACTAGAAGACTCTAAGAAGCAGGGTGAAGACGGCTGGAGTAACATTAACGCTATGAATGATGTAGTAAAGTCTATTATCTTTTCAGATGAGGTTATTACAGTTGCATCTCTGCATAAAAATGTAGGAGCTGGCGGAGTCTTTTTGGCTCTTGCTTGTGACTATGTTGTAGCTTCAGATGCAACAGTATTAAACCCTCACTACAAGACTCTCGGACTAAGTGGGAGTGAGTACCATACTTACAGTCTTCCTAAAAGAGTAGGGGAAGATAAAGCAAAAGAACTTCTTGAAGCATGTCTGCCTCTTAGTGCAAACAAAGCTAAAGAGATAAAGATGATTGATGAGGTCTTTGCTAAAGAGAATTATTTTGATGATCTTAGAAGCTTTGCAAAGTCTTTGGTAGATGATGAAGAGAAGTATGAAGACTTTATATATGCTAAGCAAGATTATTTAGAAGAAAACGAAGAACATATAAATCAGTGTAAAGAAGAGGAACTTCAAGTCATGCATCCTGAGTTTTGGGATGAAAACAGCGAGTTCCATCTTTTAAGACATGAGTTTGTATATAAAGTATGCCCAATTAAAACACCAGATAGATTAAAATCAAGGAATTTATAGATGCATGAATATAGTATAGTCCAATCGTTGCTAGATAGCTGTGAAGAGAATGCAAAAGCAAATAACGCTACTAAAGTAATGAAAGTAGTTATAAAGATAGGTGTGATGAGTGGAGTTGAACCAGATTTATTAAAAACAGCATTTGATACCTTTAAAGAGAAGACTATCTGTGAAGAAGCAGAGTTCGTCATTAACGTACAGAGCGTCGTTGTCAAGTGTAATGAGTGTCAAAAAGAATCAACATTAAAAAAGTTAGAATATACCTGTCCGAGTTGTAAAAGTTCAGATTTACAAATTATTGATGGTGAAGATATGTACTTGATGCAATTAGAACTTGAATAAAGTATTTTGATTAAATAAAACTTAAAGCTTGATTGGGTATAATTCCGGACTTTTATAAAGATTCAAGGAATTGTATATGTACGCAATTATCAAAAACGGTGGTAAGCAATATAAAGTTCAAGAGGGTGATATTTTACTTTTAGATAAAATGTCTCTTGAGCCAAAAGATATTATCGAGATTAAAGAAGTTCTAGCTGTAAATGCTGGTGAGCTTAAAATGGGAGCACCTTTCGTAGATGGTGCTATGGTTACTGCTGAAGTAATTAATGAAGGTCGTGACAGAAAAGTTGAGATTTTCAAAAAACGTCGTCGTAAAGACAGTAAAGTTAAAAGAGGTTTCAGAAGAGACTTCACTCGTGTTCGTATCACGAAAATAGCTGCTTAATAGCATCAACTAAGGAGATTTCAGATGGCACATAAGAAAGGTCAAGGTAGTACGCAGAATAATCGCGACTCAGCTGGTAGAAGACTTGGTGTAAAGAAGTTTGGTGGAGAGGCTGTAATAGCTGGTAATATCATCATTCGTCAAAGAGGAACTAAAGTTCACCCAGGTAAAAACATGGGTATGGGCAAAGACCATACTTTATTTGCACTAATTGATGGTGTTGTTAGATTCGAAAGAAAAGACAAAAAACGTCAACAAGTTTCAATAATACCTGCTTCATAATTTAACTAATGTTTGGGCTTCGGCTCAAATATTTCTACACTCAACTCTTAGGTTTAACACCTAAAATAATTAAAATATTTAACAATTTACTCTTTATTAAACTCAAGTGAATTTTTAAGTATTAACAAGTAATAAATCAAGGATAACAAATGTTTACAGATAGTGTCGAATTAACAGTTTCATCAGGAAAAGGTGGACAAGGGTGTGTAGCATTTCGTCGTGAAAAGTTTGTATTAAACGGTGGTCCTAATGGTGGAGACGGTGGAAAAGGTGGCGACATCTGGTTTAAATGTGATAACAATACACATACTCTTTCTCACTTCCAAAAAAGAATGCACATAAAAGCAGATGGCGGAGTTCCTGGTGAGGGTTCTCGTATGACTGGTAAGTCTGGTGCTAAAAAAGTTATCATCGTTCCTCCGGGAACTCAGATTTTAGATACAGAGACTGGTGAAGTCCTTTTTGATATGCTTGAAGATGGACAAGAAGTCAAGTTTATAGAAGGTGGAAAAGGTGGACTTGGAAATACTCACTTTAAATCACCTACAAATCAAAGACCTACTTATGCACAACCCGGTGAAAAAGGTCATACAAGAGCTATTAAATTAGATCTAAAACTTATTGCTGATATTGGACTTGTAGGTTTTCCTAATGTTGGAAAGTCAACTCTAATCTCAACTGTTTCAAATGCTACTCCAGAAATTGCCAACTATGAGTTTACAACACTTACGCCAAAGCTAGGTCAAGTAAATATTGGTGATTTTGAATCATTTGTAATGGCAGATATCCCTGGTATTATAGGCGGAGCACATGAGGGTAAAGGTCTTGGGATTCAGTTTTTAAGACATATAGAGAGAACAAAGACACTTCTATATATGATAGATTTAGCTTCTTATAGAGATTTAAAAGAGCAAATTGAAGTATTAAAAGATGAAATCTCTGCTTTTTCAGAAAAATTGGGTCAGAATAAATATGCTATTGCTCTTACAAGAGTAGATATAGTTCCACCTGATGAAATAAATGAACTTGTTAATGGCTTTTTAGAATTATTGGGCTTAGAAGCAAGTACAAAAAATGAATTTAACTTTGACAGTGAAATGCCATTTTATGTTCAAGACTCTGCGGATGATACTTTAGGCTATGATATAACTAAGCCTTACTTAGTTGCACCAATATCCTCTGCAACAAATAAAAATATAGAAGCACTTAAGTATTCTCTATTTAACCTAGTTCAAACAGATAGAATATAGCATGAAACGTGTTGTTGTTAAAGTAGGTAGTGCTGTTTTAACACAAGATGATTCTGTTGCACTAGAGCGTATGCAAGCTCTAGTTGATTTTATAGTAGAACTAAAAAAGAGTAATGAAGTTATTTTAGTATCTTCTGGTGCAGTTGCAGCGGGATATACTAAACTTCAACTTGACCGTAGTGTTCTTAAAAATAAACAAGCTCTTGCATCTATTGGTCAGCCTGTACTTATGCATAAATATTCTACAAAATTTGAAAATCAAAATATCATCATTTCACAAGTTCTTGTAACTGCTGCAAACTTTAATAAATCAGAAGAAATTCAAAGAATAAAAGACACTATAGATACTCTTTTATCAAATGGTGTTATTCCTATTGTAAATGAAAATGATGCGACTGCAACAGAAGAACTTGTAGTTGGGGATAATGATCAACTCTCAGCTTACATCACTAAACATACTGATTCTGATATGTTAATAATACTATCAGATATAGATGCTTACTATGATGATGATCCACATAAAAATAAAGACGCGAATGTACTCAAAGTTGTAAATAGCATCGATGAATGTGCTTTAGAAAAAGATGCAACTCCACACGGTTCATTTGCTACTGGTGGTATAGTTACAAAACTAAAAGCGGCTAACTACCTTTTAGCATCCGATATTGATATGTTTTTAGCAAGCGGATTTGACCTTAGCGATGTTAAAAGTTATATGATAGATGCTAATCATAAAGGCGGAACACTTTTTACAAAAGGAAATATCTAATGCGTATAATTTTTATGGGTACTCCTGATTATGCAGAGGCTATACTAAATCGTATTATAGATGCTTCTGATATGGAAGTTGTTGCAGTTTATACTCAGCCCGATAAACCAGTCGGCAGAAAAAAAACAATGACTCCTCCAGTTGTAAAAACCTTGGCTCAAAAAAATAACATAGATGTTTACCAACCAAATAGACTAAGAGATTCAGAGACTGTAGAAGAACTTCTTAAAATAGAATGTGACTATATAGTAGTAGCAGCTTATGGGCAGATTTTACCACTAGAAATTTTACAACACGCTCCATGTATTAACTTACATGCATCTATACTTCCACAATACCGTGGTGCTAGTCCAATACAACAGACTCTACTAAATGGAGATAAAAAAACTGGTGTGACGGCTATGCTTATGGATGTTGGATTAGATACTGGCGATATATTAAAGATAGATACTATAGATGTAAGTGATGATGAAATGGTAGAGACACTATTTGAGAGACTTACGGTTACTGCCTCTGATCTGACCATAGATGTTTTAGAAAATTTTAACTCATATTCACCACTAAAACAAGATGATTCACTTTCCACTCACTGTGCAAAGATAACCAAGCAAGACGGAGAAGTGACTTTCACGGATGCGGTAGAGCTTTACAACAAGTATAGAGCATTTACTCCATGGCCGGCAATATACTTAGAAAGTGGATTGAAACTCAAAAGCATAAAACTTGAAGAAAGAGAATCTACTAATGGAAATGGAAAAATACTTTCTATAGATAAAGACAGTATAGTAGTTGGATGTGAAAAAGGAAGTGTTAGAATCTTCAAAGTTCAACCTGCATCTAAAAAAGAGATGGATATCTCCTCGTATATAAATGGTAAAAGACTGAGTCTTGCAGACACTCTATCTTAAAGAGATAGGCTCTACTCAAACCCATTTAAAAGAGCTTATAAAAACTAAAAAGATAAACCTCCCATTTGCAGTAATTGCAGATGCTCAAACCGATGGCGTAGGTAGTAGAGAAAATAGTTGGAACTCGTTAGAGGGAAATTTGTTTTTGTCTTTTGCAATCGAGTTGAAAAGTTTACCAAAAGATCTAAAACTTGAATCTGCATCTATTTATTTTGCATATATCTTAAAAACAATACTTGAAAGTTTAAATTCAGAAGTTTGGATTAAATGGCCTAATGATTTTTATGTAAAAGATAAAAAAATTGGTGGAATGATTACAAATATTGTAGGGAATGTTCTTATTTGTGGGCTTGGGTTAAATTTGGTAACACAACCCCAAGGATTTGCAAAGTTAGATGTAGAGGTGAGTCGAGAAGATTTACTAAAACAGTATTTCAAAAAAATTGAAAAAAAGATTTCATGGAAGCAAGTTTTTAGTAAATATCAGTTAGAATTTGACAAGAATAAAAAGTTTTTTACACATAACAAAAGTTTAAGAATTTCATTGGAAGATGTAACGCTTCAGAGTGATGGTTCTATAGTACGCAACGGCGAAAGGATGTATAGTCTAAGATGAGTGAAGTAATAGTAATTGCAAATCAAAAGGGTGGGGTTGGTAAAACAACTACTGCTGTAAACTTAGCTGCGTCACTGGCTGTAGCAGAGAAAAAAGTGCTTTTGATAGATGCAGATCCGCAGGCTAATGCTACAACATCATTAGGTTTTCACCGAAATGATTATGAGTTCAATATTTACCATGTACTTATTGGTACTAAAAAATTAAAAGATATCATTTTAAAGTCAGACTTGCCTACTCTTCATCTTGCTCCTTCAAATATAGGTCTTGTTGGAATAGAAAAAGAATACTATGATAATGACAATAAAGATGGTCGTGAACTTGTATTAAAAAGAGCCATAGCAAATGTTCAAAAAGATTATGACTACATCATTATAGACTCACCTCCGGCACTGGGACCGATGACTATTAATGCTCTCTCAGCATCTAACTCGGTTATTATTCCTATTCAGTGTGAGTTTTTTGCACTTGAAGGTCTTGCACAACTTTTAAACACGGTTAAACTTGTTAGAAAATCTATCAATCCTAAACTAAGCATAAAAGGTTTTCTACCTACTATGTTTAGTTCTCAAAACAACTTATCTAAACAAGTGTTTGCAGATTTGTCTCAACACTTTAAAGGTAAGTTGTTTAAAGATTCTAAAGATAGATATATAGTTGTACCAAGAAATGTAAAACTTGCAGAGGCTCCATCTTTTGGAAAACCTGCCATTTTATATGATGTGAAATCTGTAGGTTCTATAGCTTACCAAAATTTAGCACAAACGATAATATCATAATGAAATCTCAAAAACTCGGACGTGGACTAGATGCGCTTATAGGTGAAATAGATGAAGCATATGAAAACGAAGGTTCATATAGAGATGCTGTTATAGAATTGTCTGTAAAAGAAATTAGACCAAATCCATATCAGCCTAGAAAACATTTTGATGAGAACTCTCTTTTAGAACTTGGTGAATCTATTAAAAATGATGGTCTGCTTCAACCAATCGTTGTTAGCGAAGATATAGATGGTTATGTCTTAGTTGCAGGGGAGAGAAGACTTCGTGCTTCTAAGTTAATTAAATTAAAAACAATTCGTGCAATACTGCTTAACACTGATGAGCAGAAGATGAGACAATTTGCTCTAATTGAAAATATTCAAAGAGATGAGTTAAATGCAGTTGAATTAGCAGAGGCTTACAGTGAACTAATCAAAATGTATGATGTTACACAAGAAGAACTTGCGAATAAAATACATAAAAGTAGAACACATATTACTAATACTATTAGACTGCTTCAACTATCTGTAAAAACACAAAAAGCTTTAGTTGAGAAAAAAATTACTGCAGGACATGCAAAAGTTTTAATCGGTCTTGATGAAAAACAACAACAACTTATGGTTAATTCTATAATTGGTCAAAAACTTAGTGTTAGAGAAGTTGAATCGATTATAAAAAATATGAAAAAAGAGAAAACTTCTTCAGTTGTTAAAAATGATTTTGCCCAATATGATTTTTCTGATATCAAAGAAAAATTTGATAATATGGGCTTTAAGGTAAAAACTTCTAAAAATAAATTGACTATTGAATTCGATGAGGAAAGTCAAATCAGTGACTTTTTGGGTTATATTTCTAAATAGTGATAAAAG
>JAQIBW010000062.1 GCA_027858865.1 Sulfurimonas sp.
CAAAAAGTAAAGTTATTCACTAACATTGAAGAAATGACAAAAGATTATGGTTTTAATGATACTAATGATTTTTTACTTTCACTAGAGACTGATATAAAGCTACCAAAAAAGACAAGAGATATTTATCTATATCTTCCATATAGAATGTTAAATATTTTTCCAACAGTGAATATTTTTTCAAATATAGATCTTATGAATGGTAAAAAAAAGAAAGATCCTTTTTTCTTTATAAGTAGGAACTTTAAAGAAACACAAAATACTATCGAACTAGGGCAAGGCATTTCTTTAAATAAAGTAGATAATAGCTTGATGATTGGTAAAGAAAAAGTAGGTGTACGTAGAGTGGTCAATACTTTTTATGATAAAGATATGAATCTTCAAAAAAATATTAGACTAACAAACTTTAGTGCACAACTAAACTTAATATACATGGCAGACTATAAGACTTTTCTAGTCTTAGATGAGTCAGCATATAATTCACTCTATATTCAGCTTATGGTTTTAGAAGAGTATGATAAAACTTTGTTTGAGAAGGTCACAACAAACCCTCATGCAAAAGTTTATAAACTAAAGATATGAAAATAATGATGCATTTTTTATTAATCTTATTGTGTACATCGTTATTTGCTCAAAACGAAGTTTCTTTAGAAAAGCCTGAGCTATTTCTTCTAAACAAATATAGTGAAGACCTAAATGTCAGCTCTTGGTATATGAGTGAAAAACTTGATGGTGTTAGGGCTTATTGGGATGGAGAGAAACTTATGTCAAGAAATGGAAATATTTTTGCTGCTCCCTCTTTTTTTATAAAAGACTTTCCTAAACATAAACTAGATGGAGAACTCTGGAGTAAAAGAGCTGACTTCTCGAACGTGTCTTCTATTGTAAATAGGAAAAAACCTCACGATGGCTGGAAAAGTTTAACTTACAATATTTTTGAAGTTCCAGATGCAAGCGGTGGCTTGTTAGAGAGACTAAAAAATGTTAAAACCTCTAAATATATAAAAATCAGAAAACAGATAAAAGTTAAAGATAAACAACATTTGGATAAGTTTTTAGAAAGTATTGAGAACAAAGGGGGTGAAGGTGTTGTTGTTCGTGATGGAGATTTACATTACTATACAGGACGAGACAACAACTCTTTAAAAGTAAAAAGTTATATAGACGCAGAGTGTGAAGTAGTTGGTTACAATAAGGGAAATGGAAAGTATGAAAATGTAGTAGGCTCATTGTCTTGTCGGATGAAAAACAATCAAGTCATAAAGATTGGAAGTGGTTTAAGTGACAAGCAGAGAAAATATCCAGCAAAAATAGGTGCTATAATAACATTTAAATATTATGGTCTTACATCAAAGGGAAATCCTAGATTTCCAGTGTTTTTACATGAAAGATATTAAAAAGAAGAGATATGAAATACCAACACAACTTTAATCCAAGTATATCAGATGCAGATGTCTTTGATGAGATAGTAAAAGAGAAAGAGAACATAGGTTATTACAACCTTGTTCACCAAGATACTAGTGCTTTTAAAGAGTACGCAAAAAGTGTTAAACAGACAAATATTGTAGTTATTGGGATAGGTGGAAGCACGCTTGGAACTTATGCTATTTATAAGTTTTTAAAACATTCCAAAACTTTAAGTAAGCATCTTTACTTTTTAGAAACAACAGATCCCATAGATATAAAATCAAAAGTTGAAGCTATTGACTTAAATGATACTCTTTTTATAGTTATCTCAAAGTCTGGTACAACCATAGAAACAGTCTCTATTTTTAAGTATATAAATTCACTTGTAAAATGCGATAAAAACAATACTTTAGTCATAACAGAAAATGACTCTAAACTTAACTATTATGCTAAAACAAACAACATAAAAACATTTGAAATTCCAAAAGATGTGGGTGGTAGATTTTCTGTATTTAGTGCTGTAGGACTACTTCCTCTTGCAATAGTTGGAATAGATATTGATGCACTATTAGCAGGTACTAAAGAAATACACGATTCTTTTTTCCAAAGAAAAAAAGTTTATAACCGACTTTTAAAAAAAGCTAGATTTTTTGTAGAGTATAAAAACAATTTTAACATTAATGTAGTTTTTTCTTACTCTTCTAGACTTGAAGGTTTTAATAAATGGTATATCCAACTTTGGGGTGAGAGCTTAGGCAAAGTAGATATAAACAGCACAAGGCAAGGTCTTACCCCTATAGGGATAATAGGGCCCATAGATCAGCACTCTTTTTTACAGCTAATCGTTCAAGGAAGAAGAGACAAAACAGTTACAGTAATCAAAGTAGATGACTTTGATAGTGATTTAAAAATTCCTCATATTAAACTTGATGGACTAGAAGAACTGGACTACATAGATGGACTGGAATTTTCTTCACTTATAAAAAGTCAAGCAGATGCGACCATAGAATCTATAAATAATTTAAATGATATACCATGTGATGTGATAACCATAGATGGTGTATCTGAAAAAGCAATAGCATCCCTTATGTATGAGTATGAGCTTTTGACTTCTATATGTGCAAAATTTATGTACATAGACGCATACAATCAACCTGGTGTTGAGAGTGGAAAGATAATACTAAAAGATAAGCTTAAAAAATAAGGACCTCCCCCGTCATTGAGAAGAACTTTCCCCGTCATTGCGAGGAACGAAGCAATCTAGCTTTTTAGACTGCCGCGCTACGCTCGCAGTGACGTTCTTTTTACACATCCACTGAGAGTTTTTCACACATTTACCAACATTATATTGTTATTTCATGCTTTTTACTATATACTACACCAAATCAATTTAAGGATGTTAAATGAAGTTTCTTGTAGTTATGGTTTTAGGTCTAAGTTTGTTGTTTGGGGCAGTTGATATTAACACAGCTTCTAAAAAAGAATTGAGTAGTTTAAATGGCGTCGGTGCTAAAAAGGCTGAAGCAATTATCACTTATAGAAAGGCTAACTGTTTCAAAAAAGTTAAAGATCTTGCAAAAGTTAAAGGCATCGGC
>JAQIBW010000008.1 GCA_027858865.1 Sulfurimonas sp.
CCCTTATTTAAGGCACTTCTTTGGTACTTAAAAATCATATTTGAACTAAATCTTTAAGTTATTGCTTAGAAAAAAAATAAAAAAAATAAGCTTCCTGTGTAAAAACTACACATTTAAATTTTCATTTATATCTTAATAAAATTACTTTTCATCTATTTTTAAGATCTTACTAATTATCTCATATGCATTTTTTGAAAGAGTTTGTACGGCTAAAATACGCTCTAACTCTTTTTTCATCAATGCTTTGTTTATGTTGTTTAGTCTCTCATATATTTTAAATGCAGATGCTAGTCCAGATGCCATCTGTGCATTTATCTTGTCTATCTCTATAATCTTATCTGCAACAAAAGAGTAACCATGTCCATCTATAGCGTGAAAGTATTTGTAGTTTCTTGCAAACACACCGATGAGGGAGCGAACAAGATTTGGAACTTTTTCATCATAAACCTCATCGTTTTGAAGAGCAATAACACGATCAAGTGTTCCATTTCTACTAGATGCTGCAAGTATTGCGAAGTACTTGTTCATAACGAGAGTGTCATCTTTATATCTATTATAGAAGTCATTAAGAGCTATTTCACCCTCTTGGCTAGTAATATTTTCTAAGATATCAAGAGCGACTATTCTGTCTGTCATGGTCAAAGACTCTGCATACTGCTCTCTTGCCATATCTATTACTTCTCTACTCTCTAGTGCAGATAAAATTCTAAGTACTCTGTTTTTAATAGCACGTTCTCCCATACTTATTGCATCTAGCTCTTTGTTTTTAGGATTGTGATTTTGTATGTAAAGCTCTTGAAGTTTATCTTTATATAATGTTGCCAGTTCCCGTTCTAGTCTATCTTTAGCAAGATATATAGGCACGAAATCAACTACCTTTTGTCTTTGCATCAAAGTCGATACAGATGGCAGTTCTAAAAGAAGTGCTTTATATGACAGTTCTATATCTAAGTCCAAGATATAGCCATACGCTTTTAGGAATTCTTTATCAATATATCCTTCCTCCATCATCTCTTGCAGAGTCTCAACTGCAAAAGATTGTGCTGACTCATATCTTACAAAACTATTCGTATCATGCTTCACTAAAAAGGAATACTCTTTAGCAGTTTGCTCTATTATCACAGGTGCTGAGAAATCACGGTTAATAGATAGATAAGGTTTAGAACTCAACCCTTCAAAAACAAACTCCTCTTTTTCTTTTGAAACTATCAATACTTTTTCAAGAATCTCTTTTCCAGTAATTTCTATTAGTCCTATTTTAAGTGGAAAATAATATGGTTTTTGCTCACTGCCATCAACCGCATTTGGAACTATCTGAGTTAAAGTAAGTTTATATACTCCGTTATGAAAAGAGTCTTCAACATTTAACGTCGGTGTTCCAGACTGGTGGTACCAAGTCTCAAACTCTGAAAGGTTTATACCACTTGCCTTGCTCATAGCCCATAAAAAGTCGTCCGTTCTTACTGCTTGACCATCAAAAGTATCAAAGTATAAATCTGTCGCTTTTCTGTAGTTATCTTCACCTATAAGTGTATGAATCATTCTAATGATTTCTGCACCTTTTTCGTAAACTGTAGCTGTATAAAAATTATTTATAGACATGTATGAAATTGGCTGAATCGGATGAGCTGTTGGAGATGCATCTTCAACAAACTGTCTATCTCTTAAGGCCTTAACATCTTCTATACGTTGAACTTCACGAGAATTCAGATCAGCTGAGAAAGATTGATCTCTAAAAACAGTAAGCCCCTCTTTTAGTGTTAGTTGAAACCAGTCACGACAAGTGATTCGGTTTCCTGTCCAGTTATGAAAGTACTCATGAGCTATAACACTTTGGATTCCCATAAAGTTAGCATCAGTAGCTCTGTCCTCATCTGCTAAAACGTAGTGTGAGTTAAAAATGTTTAGACCTTTGTTCTCCATAGCTCCCATATTAAAACTATCTACCGCAACTATATTAAATATCTCCAAGTCATACTCACGACCGTATTTTTCTTCATCCCAAGCCATAGATTCTTTTAGTGACTTCATAGCGTGAGAGCACTGAGACTCATTCCCTTTATCACAGTAGATATTTAGCTCAACATCTTCTCCTGATGCAGTTGTGTATTCATCATTAACACATCCTAAATCTCCGGCTACAAGAGCAAAAAGGTAAGATGGTTTTGGATGTGGATCATGCCATGTAGTTGCATGTCTGCCGTTCTCAAAGTCATGAGTTTTTTGCTTGTTTCCATTACTAAGGAGGATCGGATACTTATCTTTTTGTGCAATAACCGTAGTTGTAAACACACTCATAACATCTGGTCTGTCAAGATACGGAGTAATTCTTCTAAACCCCTCAGGTTCATTTTGTGTACAAAAAATAGAACCTGACTTGTAAAGCCCTTCTAATTCAGTATTGTTTTGAGGATATATTTTATTTTTTATTTTTAAAGAAAATGACTTTGGAACATTGAGGATTGTAAGGCTCTCTGCATCTATTATATAACGAGTATCATTTAGTTTCAAGTCATTTAAGTAAATCTCTATCAGCTCTAAGTCTAAAGAATCAAGACGTATGCTAGCCTCGTCTGCTTCAAGCTTATTTATATTCATAATATTTGTTACAATTGTAAAGTCTTCAAAGAGCTCAAAATGAAGTTCACATCTCGCTACCTCAAACTCCGGTTTTTTATAGTCTTTTAAATATATTGTTTTCATTTGGCTCATAATGCCTCTTTTGTTTATTTCTATAATGATAGCATAAGTGTTTTAGTGTAAAATTATGCTTATTAATTATAAAGGTAAATATAGTGAGCATATACAGAGAATACGACATACGTGGCATCTACGAAAAAGAGTTAAATGAGCAGAGTGTTGTTCGTATTGGTTATGCGTTAGCGTCTAAGATAGATGGCGAATATGTAGCTGTTGGTTATGACGCTAGAAGTCACTCTCCTATACTTTTTGAGTATTTAGTTCATGGACTAAATGCAGGTGGTAAAAAAGTTCTAGATATGGGAATGGTTCCTACTCCTGTAAACTACTTCGCTAACTACCAAGATTGGGATGGCATCACTACATCTGCATCTATCATGATTACAGGTTCTCACAATCCTAGTGAATACAATGGCTTTAAAATAACTGTAGACAAATCACCTTTTTTTAGTAAAGATATCTACGCTCTTGGTCGTGAATGTGAGACTATGGACTTACCTGCTAAAGTAAAAAGAGATGTTACTAAGATAGATGCAGTAACAAGATATATAGACTTTTTAGTACATGAGTTTCAACATCTAAAAGGCATGGATACAAGGATAGTATACGATTGTGGAAACGGTGTTGCAGGTGTTGTAACTGAAGATATTTTTGCACAACTTGAACTAAAAACAAAGGGTTTATATGTCGATCCTGATGGAACATTTCCTAACCACCACCCAGACCCTTCAGATGAGCACAACTTAGAAGATATTAAAAAACTTCTAGAAACTGATGGTGACATTGCCTTTGCATATGATGGAGATGCTGACCGTATCGCTGTTCTTACTCATAAGAACAATATCAAAGGTGACATGATGGCACTTCTTTACTCTATGACGATGGATAAGCCTACTGTTATCGGTGAAGTAAAATGCTCACAAGTCATGTACGATGAGCTTGAACGTCGTGGTGCTACAGCTATTATGTACAAAACTGGTCACTCTAACCTAAAAGTAAAGATGAAAGAGACAGATGCAGACTTAGCTTGTGAAGTTAGCGGACATATATTTTTCAAAAATCGTTACTTTGGTTATGACGATGCTATTTATGCAACTCTTAGAATGTTAGAACTTATTCACGATAAAATTGATTTGGATGAAGAGCTTGCAAAACTTCCAAAAGTTTTCTCGACTGAGGAAATAAAAGTAGAAACTACTGAATCTGAAAAATTTAAGATTATAGATGCTGTAAAAGTTTTACTTAAAAACCCACCTGCTTCTTTTCCCACTATTAAAAATATAATAGATGTAGACGGTGTTCGTATTAACTTTGAAAATGGTTGGGGATTAGTTCGTGCTAGTAACACGACCCCGGTACTTGTAACTCGTTTTGAGTCGACTTCAGAGGAAACTGCAAAGCTTTATGAAAAAGCAATTAATGATTTGATTTTAGAAGCGAAAAACTCTTTATAAAATCAATCTGTTTCATCTTTGTGAATCATATCCAAATAGTGCTGGATAGAGTTCACATATCTTACAGGCTCAGATCCTCTAGCATATCCATGTTTTAGACTCTTATAATATTTTTTCTGCGCTAAAAGAGGTAAAACTTTTTTTATATCATTCCATGAATATGGGTTTTTGTTTAGTTTTCTGGCTAAAATCTGAGCATCATGAATGTGCCCCATCCCAACATTATATGCAGCAAGAGTAAATGACCATCGGCTTTTACCTTTTATTTGTGGCGGGAATCTCTTCTCTATTCTAGAAAGATACTTTGCCCCACCATCAATACTCTCTTGTGCATTTAGTCTATTTTGTACACCCATCTGCTTTGCTGTTACTTGAGTTAGCATCATCAAACCTCTAACCCCTGTATAACTCCTAGCTCTTGGATTCCAGTGTGACTCTTGGTATGACTGTGCCGCTAGTAAAACCCATGGAATATTGTACTTCTCTTGTGCTTCTTTAAAGTACTTTTCATACTTTGGCAGACGAGTTTTTAGTCGTTTATAAAATACTGTTGTACCATAGTAGTCAAAGACGTCCAAAAATGAGTAATAAAAATCTCTAAGTTCCGCCATTTTACCTGAATGCTCATAGGCGTTTAACCATTTATATAGACTCTCTTTTACAGAGTTATCGCCATCTCTCAAAATCCATGCAAGATTCTTTTTCTCATTAAGAACCAGTGTTCTAACGAGTTCCGGATAGTAACGTTGATTTATCATAAAAATATTTGAATCAGCTACAGTACAGTCTATTGTTTGATTATTTGTCAGCTCAAGTAGTTGTTCTGTAGAGTATCTATCTGTGGAGTTAAAATCAAGCCCTAGTACATCCAAAGAAAGTTTACCCATAGTCTGCTCATAACTTGTATCTTGTCCTACCACTATATTAAGTCCAATAAGATCTTGCACATTTTGAGGAATAGTTCCTTTTTTATACATTGAGCTGTTACAGATAAGGTGCTCTTTTGTAGTGTAATACTGAGGACCAAACTTAAACTCTTTTGCTCTAGTTGGTGTCTCACTAATAGATGCAACAGTTATATCTCCGATGCCCTCTCTCGTTTTTTGAACGGCTTCACTAACAGTGTCAACTATAGTTAAGTTAAGATCTACTCCTAATTTCTTTGCATAATCAGATATAAGTTCATACTCAAAACCTCTCTCTTTATAAGAGCCTACATAATAGACGGTTTGTGAGTTTAGAATAACAACATCAAGTCGTTTTTTTTCTTTAATTTTTTCAAGAGTAGTAGCAGACTCAGTCTTATAAATATTTATGAAGAATAAACTGGCTTGCCATCCAATAATAAAAAATAGCACTGCTATAACCAACTTAGGTTTATAGTATCTCATTAATTACCTCTAAAGCTAAGTCTCTTTCAACTACTAGTTTTGCTTAATTTTATCATAGTTTTTATGTTTTAAAGCATATTTAGCTATAATTGATTCAACAATTTATTCAACAATTTATTCATATAAATCAAGGAAAATAATGATAACTCACACTCTTTTAATGCCCCTAGATATGCACCTTCACCTTCGTGACGGTGTTATGCTTGAAAACGTTGCTCCACTTACTGCCTACAGCTTTAGCGGTGCTATTGTTATGCCAAATCTTGTTCCGCCTGTATCATCTTTAGAAGATATTCAAGCATACAAACAAAGAATCATGGCAGCAGTTCCAAATGACTACTTTGAGCCATACATGACTCTGTTTTACAAGAACTACGACAAAGCATTTTTAGAGAGTGTTGCAGGTGAAATCACGGCTATAAAACTTTATCCTGCAGGCATTACAACAAACTCTGAGGGTGGTGTTTCATCTTTTGATATTGAAGAGATGCGCCCTACTTTAGAAGCTATGAGTGAGTTAAATATTCCACTTTGTGTTCATGGGGAAACTGATGGTTTTGTTATGGATAGAGAAGCTGAATTTATGAGCATCTACGAACTACTTGCATCTAACTTCCCAAGTCTAAAAATTATTATGGAGCATATCACTACAAAAGAAGCTGTAAATATGCTTGATAAGTATGAAAACCTATATGCAACTATTACTGTTCATCACCTTTTACTTACTCTTGATGATGTTGTTGGAGGGATGATGATGCCTCACAACTTTTGTAAGCCTATTGCAAAAAGACCAGAAGATTTAGATGCACTACTGAGTGTTGCGCTAGAAGCTCATCCTAAAGTTATGTTTGGTTCAGACTCAGCACCACATCCACAAGAGAAAAAAGAGAGTTGTGGTTGTGCAGCAGGTATATTTACTGCACCTATCGCTCTTCAACTTCTATGTGAGATTTTTGAGCAGTATGACAAACTTGACAATCTTCAAGCATTTGTAAGTGACAACGCACAGATTATCTACGGAATCTGCCCGGAGTTTAAAGAAATTACATTAGAGAAAAGACCGTTTGTTATACCTGATCATTATATAAATGTTGTACCAATGTATGCAGGTCAAGCAATCAACTGGGCGATAGCGAGCGTTGACTAAAGTTTTACTTTTAGAAGATGACCTTCTTTTTGGAGAGACTCTTGTTGATTTACTAGAAGAAAATAACTTTGAAGTCATGCATGTTCCAAATGGACAAAGTGCTATAGATGCTACTTACGAGCATAAGTTTCATATCTATATACTAGATATTAATGTTCCTCTTATTGACGGTGTAACAGTTTTAAAAGAGCTTCGAGATGCAGACGACTCAACTCCTACAATCTTTTTGACATCACACAAAGATAAGGAGATGCTGACTCTTGGGTTTATGAGCGGAGCAGATGACTACATTACCAAACCTTTTGACAGTGATGAGCTTATTTTAAGATTACATGCACTCCTTAGGAGATGCAAGTCAAGTAGTGTTGAGTGTATTAATAAACTATGTCATGATGAAATACATCAGCGAATCTTGTATGATGAAGCAGAGCTAGAGCTGTCAAAAAAGGAGTATGATCTTCTTTTACTTCTTATGAAACATGTCAATAATACTGTTCCAAAAGAGCTAATCAGTGATGCACTTTGGAGTGTTTCACAAACTGGAAGTGATGGTGCAATACGTGTTTATATAAATCGTATAAAGCAGTTAGTTCCACAGATGACTATAGAAAATATTCGCGGAATCGGCTACAAACTTGTTTCGTAATCTTCGTATTAGCATCTTTGTTTACTACTTCCTGACTGTAAGTGCATTTCTTGGAACTCTTCACTATTTTTTGGCAGTTGTGGAAGTTGAAAATATTTTTCTTCTAGCAATTGTGATGCTTTGTTTTAGTGCTCTTGGAGGAGTAATGATATCCAAGCTAGCAATCGACCCGCTGCAAGAACATGTAACAAACCTGCAAAACCTTTCAAAAGAGACTCTACATGAGCTAAACCTCCCAATAAGTACTATCATCACAAACGCTGGAATGCTGAAAAAAAATATGCAGAGTGATAAAGACTTAAAAAGACTTAGCCGAATAGAGGCAGCCTGCGGTATGCTTCAAGAGAGATATAACGAACTAGACTACATGATAAAAAAACAAACTCTAAATGAGATAAAAGAGGATATTATACTTGATGAGTTAGTAAGAGAAAGAATCAAGTTTTTAGAGCACATTTATCCACATATGGCGTTCAACTTAGAACTTGAAACTACAAAAATTATCAGTGATAAAACAGGCTTGGCAAAAGCCATTGACAACATCATCGATAATGCTGTAAAATACTCACCAAACAGCAACAAATGTGATATAACTTTAAGTGATAATACACTGCACATACAAGATTATGGTTGTGGTATGGATGAAGTTGAACTTATTCAAATATTTGACAACTATTATCAATCTAATGATAATATGAGGGGCTTCGGAATAGGTCTTAGCATGGTTAAAAGATTCTGTGACACACAAAACATACAACTGAATTTCAAGTCTAAACCTGACTACGGAACAACTGTACTACTAAAATTTAAGGACGATTAATGGAAAGCAATTTTTTAGCTTACGCAGAGGATGCACTTGACTACGGTGTAATGGGAATTTTAATACTTATGAGTATAGTGACTCTATGGTTATTTATAGAGAGAATGATGTTTTACAAGAGTGTTCGTTTTGATGACTATAATCATAGAGATGTATTAGAAATGGACTTAACAGACAATATAGGTGTTATTAGTGCTATCGGTTCAAACGCTCCTTATGTTGGACTTCTTGGAACTGTTGTAGGTATTATGATCACATTTTACACTATGGGTGATGCTGGAGCTGTAGATGCTAAAAAGATTATGACTGGTCTTGCACTTGCACTTAAAGCTACGGCCATGGGTCTTATCGTAGCTATGCCTGCTATTGTTGCTTATACTATTGTACTTCGTAAAGTAGAGAAAATATTAACTGCCTATGATGTGATTCAAGACACAAAAGAGCAGTAAAAAATGGCTAGATGTAAAAAACAACCAAAAAGATTTGATCAGATAAATGTTATTCCATTTATAGATATCATGCTAGTTCTTTTAGTTATGGTTTTAACAACAGCTACATTTATAAAACAGGGCGTTATCCCCATTGAACTTCCTGAAGCTAAAGCTAGTGAAAAAGAAGACTTAAAAAAAGAGATAAGTGTTTATGTAAATGCTAAAGGTGAGATGTTCTATGAGAAAGAGAAAGTAGATGCTAAAGAGCTTGAAGTTAAACTCTCTCAAATAGATAAAAAGCAGACTGTAGTTCTTAGAAGCGACAAAGAGTCAAGGTTTCAAGACTTTGTAACTGTTATGGATATTCTAAAACGTTTAAAACACGAGCAGCTTTATATAGTTACTAAAGAGTAGTTATTTAGTATGCTTTATCCATGAGCTTAATCTTAGAAGTAAGACTAGGTTCTTTTTCTTTATCTTCCTCCACTACTTTTAGCATCTCATTTACTGGTTCAACTGTTTGTGTTTGAAAAACCTTTTTATCAATATCTTTGTTTTGCCTAAAAAGTGTACTTGCTATAAAAAATAGCACCATGATTACTACAATACTTGCATAAAGTAAAATATAATTTTTAATATGACCTGATTCAAAAGGATTTTGCATTATTACTCTTTATTATTTTTTGGACTGCAATTATATACTAAATAAGATAACTTACATTATTTTTATGTTAGTATATTTTAAAATTAATTTAAGGAAACTATATGCAAACAACAACTTTTAATGGTACAACTGTAAACTTAGCAGGTATTGCACTTAATGTCGGTGATGCTGCACCTACAGTTATAGCAACTGGAACTGACCTAAGTGACGTAGAAATCGGTGGAGCAAAAGATAAAATTCAACTAATCATTACAGTACCATCATTAGATACTGATACTTGTGCCGCTGAAACAAGAAGATTTAACGTTGATGTTAATAACTTGGATATCTGTGAGACAACTGTTGTTTCTATGGACTTACCATTTGCAGCTGATCGTTTTTGTACTACAGAAGGTATTGAGAATCTAACTGTTGCATCTGACTATATTAATAAAGACGTTAGTAGGGCTTTTGGTGTTTTAATGGATGATAACAAACTAAAAGGGCTTAGCGCAAGAGCTGTTTTTGTCATAGACAGAAGTGGTACAATAGTCTATAAAGAAATCGTTTCAGAAGTAACAGCTGAACCAAATTATGAAGCTGCTCTTGAAGCTATTAAAGAAGCTAGATAGACCTTTATCAATTTGTAAAATATTCTAGTATCAATCCTTTTTGATACTAGATGCTATCTCTCTTAATTCAAAAATCTTTTCACATAAATTATATCCATATTTTATAATCTCTTGGGCTCTGTTAAACTCAAATGTTCCGCATAGATTTTCAGGTACTGTTATTTCAATATCAGGTGGATAGGCAGCAAGTTTCATTCGCGTTATTGTGCTTTGCATAGCTTCAAAAGATTTATTTGCCACTACATACATCCCTTTCTCTTTAGTCATAGAGTCAGGTAAAGATATATTACGCATGTACTCTTTTATCTTTTGAGAAAACGGCAAATCTTTTTTCTTCTTTTTAATAGGTAACAGTGTTATCGCATCACCACTAAGGTTTACTGCGATGGTAAGATCTGTAGTATCATCAAATGTAGGAGCAATCGGAACAGGATTTAAAACTCCACCATCAACTAGAAGCTTTCCGTTATGTAGATGTGGAGTAAAAAATAGAGGTAGAGATATAGAAGCTCTTATCGCGTTTAAAAGTGAACCTTCATTTATCCAAACTTCTTTCCTTGCATCTATATCTGCAGCTACAGCTGTAAATTTTATAGGCAGATCTTCTATATTATAATCACCTACCAACTCTTGCATCTTAACCATCAAAGTCTCACCTGATACAAAGCCACCTGAACCTTTAAAGTCTAGGAGTTTTAACATATCTATAACATCTATGTCTTTTATCCACTCTACATAAACATCAAGTTTACCTGCTGCATAAAATCCACCAATAAGAGCACCAATGGAACAACCAGATATTGACTGAATTTCGTAGTCATTTTCTTCAAGCCACTTGATTACACCAATATGTGCCATTCCTCTTGCCCCACCACTGCCAAGGACTAAAGATACTTTTTTTTTATTCATATTTTTCTACCTCTTTGGTCTGGCGTCCACTCTTGTCAACTATGTCTTGCATACTTTTACCTTCTTAAATAAAAAAATATACTATATAGAAATAAGTTTCTTTTACGCATAGTATAGCATCTAAATTAAACACACCATAGTTACTTATATAAATATAATAAATTAAAAGCTATAATACATATATCACATATTTTTGACATTAAAATTATATAAATAGGAAACGGTTTGGATAAAAATAATAATTTAAAAATTTTAAGCAATACGAAACCTATGTTTTTTACAATTTTAGGAATTATAAGTTTTATAACTATTTTCTTTCTTTACTTAGGCTATTTACAACATAAGTTCGCACTGGAAATCATAGTCAAAGAAGAGAAAAATGTCGCTTCTAAGATTTACTATAACACACTTAGAAATACTGTTAAAAGATATGAATCAGTTGCTAATAATATACTGATGAATGAAGAAGTAATAGATGCATTTCAAAACTATGATAGAACAAAACTTCTTAATATAACAGCCCCAATATATAAAAAACTAAGCGATGAAAACCCTTACTTAAAGATTATGCACTTTCACACTAAAGATACTAGAAGTTTTTTAAGACTACATAAACCTGACTAATTTGGAGATGATCTTAGTTCTATAAGACATATGATTAACAAAGTCAACAAAACAAAAAAGAAAGTAATCGCTATGGAAGCTGGTAGATACGGGGTTTACTACAGACTTGCGTTCCCTGTATTTAATAAAAAAGGTGAGTATTTTGGTGTTTTTGAATTTGGGATTAACATCAACTATATTTTGGACACTTTCAACCAAAACTATGATTTTAAAAGCATTTTACTTTTGAAAAAAAATATCTTTAATATCATCTATGAAAACAATAAAAACATAACTTATAGCTCTTACTCTAACGATTACTACTCCATAGAATCAGACATCAACCATCTATGCACTTGTAAAAGTTCTACCCTTTGCAGTTGTACTACTTCTCCAGTATGTAACTGCAAGGGGAATAAAGGATGCAACTGCATGTCTTCTACTATTAAAGATAATGCGCCGACTATCATTGAAAATAATGATAACAGTAACATAATTTTTACAGTAAGCACCATAAAAAATATCTCAAATAAAGAAATAGGGAAAGTTCTTTTTATTAAAAATTTGAATTATTACAGAGATACAATAGATATGATAAAACATATATCTATTATTTCAGCGATAATTCTTCTTTTTTTATCTTTTTATCTAATGAAAAAGATTTTCAACAACTACATTAATATCATAAATAGCTACCAGAGTAAACTTGAGATTAAAAACCGTACTCTTTTAAAACTTGTAAATATAGACCACCTAACAAAGATACATAATAGAAAGTCCATAGAGACCATTCTCATAAAAGAGCTTAAAAGGGCAAAACGCTATAAGCATAAACTTTCTGTAATCATCTTTGATATAGATAATTTTAAAAATATAAACGATACTTATGGACATAATACAGGTGACAAAGTTCTAAAAAATATATCAAAAGTAGTGACTGCTACTATTAGAGAAACAGATTATTTTGGAAGATGGGGTGGTGAAGAGTTTATAGTTATCTCGACAGAGACCTCTCTAGAAAAAGCCCTTCTCGTTGCTGAAAAAATTAGAAATAGTATCTACGAACATGACTTTGAAGAAGCGGAAAAAGTAAGCTGTAGCATAGGTGTTGCACAGTTTACAAGTGAAGACACACATCAAACCATAGTTCACAATGCCGATACAGCACTTTATCAAGCTAAAAACAGTGGAAAGAACAAGGTTGTTGCTTACAATAACATTGTAAGTTATTAGTTTTCCACTCTCAAAGCAATATCAGAAATAACTTTGTTTCTACCACTCTCTTTAGCTTTATAAAGATAATCATCAACTCTTTTAATAATAGTTTCAATATTATCTGAATCTTTTACTTGCGAAACACCAATACTAACAGTTTTATGTTTTACAATATCAAACTCAAATTTCTCAACATTAAGTCGTAAGTTTTCTGCCAAATTAGTTGCACCATTTATATCAGTATCAATACATATAATCATAAACTCTTCACCACCCCATCTTCCAACAATATCTGTTTTTCTACAATGTTCTTTTAGTATATTAGCAAACTCAATTAATACACTATCCCCTATTTGATGTCCGTAGCTATCATTAACAGATTTAAAATGATCTATGTCCATAATGATAAGTGAAAAAATATGTTTATGTCTTAAAAATCTATTAAACTCGTTTTCTAAAGTATCATCTAACTTAATCCTATTAAATATTTGAGTCAATTTATCAGTTTCTGAGATTTTTTCTATAATTTTTTTATCAGTAATGTCTTTTGAGATTGATGTGTAACTTTCTATTTGATTATCTTTATTATAGTTAGGTAATATTATTGCATCTATCCAATAATATGCTCCATCTTTTTTTCTATTTTGCAATTCGCCTTTCCATACTAAACCACTACTAATCTTATTCCATAAATCCTTGTATAGCTTAGATTTCATTTTTCCGCTCTTAAATATAGATGGAGATTTTCCAATTAGTTCTTCTTTTAGATATCCACTTTTTTCGCATAATGCACTACTTACATATGTTATCTTTTTGTCTAAATCAACACTCATTGTAATCACATATTTATCAATTGTATCCATATATCTTAAATTGTCTTTGTATAGCTTATTGAAGTCAATATATAGCTTTGAAGTTGGAATTGAAATTAAAATTCCTATTGGAATAGAGATAATAATGATAATTAGTCCCAATGTATATGCAAATTCTAAATTGTTTTTAGTAATATTTTCAATATATTGTTCTTTTATTTTAAGGCCCAATTTAATATTTTCACCATTTTTAAAATACTCTTCTAGTGAAAACAATACTCCATAT
>JAQIBW010000214.1 GCA_027858865.1 Sulfurimonas sp.
TTATTATAATAGTAGATACTTTTTTACAAATTTATCTCTATTTAGTATTTTTTTGCCTTAGCTTTCGTCTCTTTAGGTTTAACATCTTTGGCAGTATAGTTTTTTCCAGCAATAGATTCTAGAAAAACAGTTGCATAAGAACCTTTTGGAAGTGAGAAAGAAAGATTAAGAAGTGTTTGCTTCTTAACATATGTACACTCTATATCTTTTGGGTATATAAGTGCTGGTCTTCTGTATCCTTTTTCTTGTAAGAACTCATCATCAAAATCTTTTTCTATCTCTCTTGCATCTGAACGTGCACGAAAGACATCTCTTCCACATAGAAGACCAGTAGGAGTAAGCTTTTGACTTTCATATTCTTTAACAGGCATAATCTTTGGAGTAGATAGTTTAGAGTCATTAGAAATAAACACATCACCTTCTAGAATTTTAAACTTACTCTCATTATTTTCCAAAGTAAGGTTAACTCTCTCTCTAAGCCAATCATTAAAAAATACACTTTGATAGATAGAAATTAAAAAGTTTTTCAATTTTGTATCTTCTATGAATAATTCACCTTGAATCATTTCTTGTGCTTGTTTTATACTATCTGAATCACGACCAAATCTCTGGTAACCAAAATAGTTAGGAAGACCATCTTTAGCTATTCTTCTTGCAACTTTTTCTATTTTACCGGCATCTATGTTATCTACAAAGTGAAGATTGATACTAAATCGGTTCCCTGCTAAATCACCCATACGAATAGAGTGCGAATGTCTAGTTGTACTAAGTATTTTTATCTGCTTATGGTAAAACTTTTTGAGTAGTTTTTCATATGATGCTTCTACTGAAATATACTGAGTTGTTGTTGCATGTTTGTCTTTTAAACCAGCGTAACCTATCTTTTGTGCAGGTACGCCCATGTATTCAGCAAATATAGCTATCATATCCCAAGTGGTAAGTTCAACTTTTTTAACATGCAGTATAAGGTAGTTACCCTTACCTTTAAACTCAGAAGATGCTATCTCATCAACAACAAAATCAATTGGAGTCTGATAAAACTTAAAATCTATGTCTTCAACACTTTGTAAATATTCTCTTTTTCTCATAATTGCAATAACTTTAATTTTTGTGAAGCGATATTGATGTCACTCTTTATCGCTTTTTTTAACTCCGCAATGGAATCAAATTTTTTATTATCTCTTATAAATGAGACAAAACTTATTCGAGCTTTTTTATTACATATAACTTCACCGTCGAGTATATGAGATTCTATGGCAAACGAACCATCTGTTGTAACCCTATGACCGACAAAAGATACTGATGGATGATAATGCTCTTCATCGTCGATGCGAGTCAGAGTTACATAAACGCCCTCTTTAGGAGTTAAAAAACCTGTTGCTTCTATATTTATAGTAGCAACTAACTCTTTTTTGCCTATACCTTGTCCAGCTACTAAAGCTCCCATTATAGTATAGTTGTGTCCTAAAAAGTCATTTGCACCTTTTATGTCACCAATCTTAACTTTTGCTCTGATCTTGTGAGAGTGAATAGAATCACCGTCTAGTGTCACTTCTTCAACAACTTTAACCTCTCCGCTAAAAAGATTATCTAAGTCATCAAATGAATACTTTCTATCTTTACCAAAATGAAAGTCATAACCAACAACTATTTTTTGAAGTTTTGGAAACTTACTTTTGAGTAGAGCTATAAATGCATCTCCGTCTAAGTGACGAATCTCATCAAGTTCAAGATACAAAATAGGATAGTGAGAAAAATTTTCACGTTCTTGTTTAGGTGTAAGATTTGCATATCCTGTCTCTATAACGACAATAGTCCCATGTTTACCTAGTTCAGCGAAGAGATGCTGATGACCGATATGCATGCCATCAAATCCACCGATGGCTATGGCAGTACTATTTTTCATAGCAGTAGCAATACTCAAGATTACCTTCCTTACCTGTTAATTTTGATGGAGATTTTAAAATCAGTTTCCACCCCTTTCGTTTTGTTGCATCTTCAAATTTTATCATTGCATTCATTATTGCTTTTTCATCAAGAACAACACCGTGGTTGTCTCGTTTAGCCGCGCGCCCTACTTCAAACTGAGGTTTAAATAGAAGTATGATTTTATTAGATGCCAATCTGTCAACATCATCTAAAATATTTAGTAGTGATATAAAAGAAACATCACTGACTACTATATCAAATACCTTATCGCTTTGAAACTTTCTAATGTCGCAGCTTTCATATGAGAATACACGTTCATCTTCTAGTAAACTCTTATGTAACTGATCTCGACCAACATCTACAGCACTTACTTCCTTAACCCCATTTTCTAAAAGAACCTGAGTAAAGCCTCCAGTCGAAGAGCCTATATCTAGAGCTAAATTTCCTGTTACATCAAGTTTAAGCTCTTCAAGGAATGAGCTTAGTTTATGTGCTGATCGAGAAACATACTCTTTATGCTCACCAACTAAAACCTCATCACCATCTTCTATTCTAAGAGAACTCTTTGTAATTACTTTTCCATTCAGACTTACAAGTCCATCTTTTATGATAGCCTGTGCTTTTGTTCTGCTAGAACTAAGAGAGTTTTCTACAAGGTAGTTATCTAGTCTCATTAAAACTGAACTTCAAAAGCTGTATATATAAAATCTACATGCATCTCGTTCTTAAGACCATCTTTTTCATAGTCAGTGATGTATCTGTCATAGGCTACTTTCATACTTAGCCTATCGCTAAATCTTACTCCCATACCAGCACCAAAAAGCATTGTAAATCCTGTACTACCAACACCTTCAGCAGTCATATCACCTACCCCAAACTTTCCATAAAAGTCTAAAGTATCATCAAAAAAAGCGTAGTGAGCGAGAGTGCTTACATTTAGAGACGAGAAAGAAAGCTCTTTTGTTTGGTTAGTAGCATCTATCGCCTCATACGATTTACCAGCAGTAAGATTAACAAAACCAAGCTCTACTGAAAAATATTTATTTATATACGCACCACCGTATAGTGTCATAGCAGTAGATTCACTCTCTTTAAGCTCTTTATATATGCCATCGTCATCAAACTGAGAAAGTCCATACCCAAAACCTATATATGGACCACCATCTCTATCTGCTAGTAAAATACTACAAAATAGTAGTATTGATAAAATTATTTTCATCTATTAAGCCTCACCTATTTTAATTCTCATCTCATCTTCTGTTAAACATTCAACTCCAAGACTAACTGCCTTGTCATACTTACTTCCAGCATCTTCACCATAAATAAGAAAATCCGTTTTTTTAGATACTGAACCTGAGATCTTAGCACCAAAATCTTCTAGCATCTCTTTTATAGCTCCGCGCGACTCACTCATTGTACCAGTCAGAACTGCAGTTTTTCCTTTAAAAGGATTCTCTACCGCTTCAGCTTTTTTAACAGGCTCTTTAGGTTTTAAAATATCTTGCAGTGTTAAGATAGTCTCTCTATTTACTCTAACAAACTCTAAAACAGACTCAGCCATCTCTTCACCGATGCCATCACATGAAACTATTGCCTCTTTTGTAGCTTCTATAAATGAAGAACCAAAATTCTCACTTAAAGTCTTAGATGCAACCTCACCAACATGTTCTATGCCCAAAGAGTTTATAAATCTCCAGTAATCACACCCTTTTGCAGCCTCTAAAGAGTTTAAAAGATTTTGAGATTTCTTCTCTTTAAAACCTTCAAGAGCAAGAAGTTTTTCTAGTGTCAAGTCAAAAAGATCAACAACACTCTTGACAAGTCCAGATGTAAAGAGCGCTTCTACTATCTTGTTTCCCAAACCGTCTATATTCAAACATGGTTTAGATGCAAAATAGATGATAGAGTTTACCACCCTAGCCTCACACTCCAAGTTTTGGCACTTTAGTAAAACACCCTCATCTAAAAGTTCACTATTGCAAACTGGACAGAGTGTTGGACGCTCATATGGAACTTCACTTCCATCTCTCTCATGAGTCAAGACTTTAATAATTTTAGGTATAACATCTCCGCTTCTAAGAATAATTACCTTATCATTTAAGCGGATATCTTTTCTATCTATCTCATCAAAATTATGTAGAGTTGCTCTCTCAACCACAACTCCGTCAATATCCGTAGGCTCAACAAT
>JAQIBW010000306.1 GCA_027858865.1 Sulfurimonas sp.
TGAGAACGGTAAGTTTCAAAACTTCATAATCGCGCTTATTATTATAAATGGTATCACGATGGGACTTGAGACTTCAAAAGATTTTATGATGAATTATGGCTCTATTATTCATATATTTGACAAGTTTGTTATTACGGTATTTACCATAGAGATAATGCTTCGCATCTACGCTCATAGACTCTTATTTTTTAAAGATACTTGGAGCCTTTTTGACTTTGTGATAGTTGCTATTTCGTTGATGCCATCAACTGGTGGGTTTGAGATATTCAGAATCCTAAGAGTTTTTAGACTATTTAGGCTTATTACTGTTGTCCCTCAGATGCGAAAGATCGTTCTGGCACTTGTTAGTGTAATCCCAGGGATGCTATCTATCGCGGCACTCTTGATGGTTTTCTTTTACATCTTCGCCATCATGGCAACTCAGCTTTATAGCGAGAGTTTCCCTCACTGGTTTGGTACGCTAGGAGAGTCATTTTACACACTCTTTCAGATTATGACATTAGAGTCTTGGTCAATGGGGATAGTAAGACCTATCATGGAAATTCATCCGTATGCTTGGACCTTCTTTATTCCGTTTATCTTTATGGTTACGTTTATTATGATAAACCTTATAGTAGCCGTAGTTGTAGATGCTATGGCTGAGATAAATAAAGATGAAACTAGCAGTGTAGTTGATGAACTTCATACTCATGAAGACAGTACGACTCTACAACTGAGAGAGTTGCAGTTAGAGATAAGAGAGTTAAAAGAGTTAGTGAGAGAAAAGCTTTAGTTTCTTCTCTCAATACTACTATAGATATAGGGCTGGAAGGACACCTTGTGTTAGGTCAATGTGCATTAAGGTTTTCCTTGGCTAATAAACACTGTTTAAAATAAGCATAAATTCGCCTGCAAGTTTATGATTTTTTGGTCTTGTTGGCGGTTTTTTATATGGGTGTATCCACTTTTTTCCATCGTATAGATGCTTGAAAAATACTAGATTGTTATCAAGATAAATGTTTAACTCATTAGTCATACGTATGCATCCATGTGACTGAGGAATACCTAACGGAGCTGTACTGACGTGTGCATGCATAGCAAACTTTAGCTTGTCAGTTATGAGTGTCCACTTTTCTGGGTTTTTGATTTTTGTGTCGTTTTTGTCAAAGGTATTGTATCGAATACTTTTTTGCTCACCAAAGTAGAAGACAAAACTATCTTTTTTACCATAAGGCATCGTAACTTTATCTTTATATATCTCTCCTTCAGAACGCCAACCACTCTTTATGTTAAAAAAACCGGTAGGTGTTTTAAAGTAGTGGGCTTCTCCAGTAGTGACATCTTTTTCTCTTTGTATATTTCCACTAGATATAAAGTCAAAGCCTATGGGGTAGAAGTTTTTCTCCTCATTGTCCCATAGAACGACTATAAGTACTTGTTTTGAAAGGTCAACTAAAGTCAAAAACTGCGAAGAAGAAAGATATTCACTCTTTTTGTAGAGTTCTTTTTTAGCTTTTTCCCAGTAACTATTATATATGCGAAACTTTTTAGCTCGCTCTTTAAGAGCTTTATCAACTAAAGATTTCTTACGATACTTGTCGTACAATGGTCTTAAAATAACAGTATCATAAAAATCATTTTGAATCTCTTTTATGTTTAATGTCGAGGATTGTAAGATTAATGGTAAAAATAGAAAAACAATACAAACTCTTAACAACATAATATATAACCTTATAAATATTTTTCGTATTGTACTCTATCTATTACTGAACTTTGAACTAATGAGTCCTTATTTTGCCTCTTTCATATTCCTGCTCATCATTTTTTCAAGTCCAGTCTGCCTTTTGGTAAGCTTTTGGTGCTAACCTATCATCAACAGATTTTTTAGCTTTATTCTTTGTTGTTTCTTGCTTGGCTTTGGAAACCTTCTTCGTGAGGGCATCAGGTTTTATCTCTTGGGCTGAGCCAAGGCTTGAAAGTATAGTTATTCCAAGTAAAAGAGTTAATAGTTGCATAGTTTTCATAAATAGCCTTTGTAAATATTTATTGCTATTATTGTACTTAAAGCATTTTTATTATTTCAGTAGTTACTAGATTAGTATTAAAGTTTAAAAAAAATACTTATAAAGGTCTGTAAACTCTTACATTTTCGCTTTTTTTAGCATCTCGCAGGTATTGTGCATGTAGTTGACTCATGATACCTTTTTCACAGTAGAGTAGGTACTCTTTATCTTGTGGAAGTTTAGCAAATTCAGTTTTTAGTTTATGAAATGGTATTTTTATACATTCACATGAAGTCTTTATGCAGTCTTCCTCAGCACGGATATCTATAACCACAAAATTACCTGAGTTTAAATCATTGACTACTTCTATGGCAACTAGATTACTAACGTCATCTATGACTTCATCTACATAGATAGTTTTAGCATCTATTACTGCTTTATCTAGTACTCTATAGTCAAACTTTTTAGCCTCTTTTTCCATACGCTTAAAAGAACCATGGATGATAGGGTTTTGAGAAATTACACCACAATACTCAGGCATACTTTCTGCAAAATGACGTGTTCCTATGTCGTCTGCGATAGCCATAATATCTGGTTTGTTCATGGTTGAAAGAGGACGCAGTATTAGCTTGTTGCTTACTTGGTCAATCAGTGCAAGGTTTCTAAGTGTCTGAGATGAAACTTGTGCAACACTCTCTCCAGTTAGCAGTGCATCTATTTCAAGTTCATCAGCTATTTTTTCAGACGCCATAAGCATAAGACGTTTAAGTGTAACTCCCATATATGTTGGTCCAGTAGAGCGAAATATCTCTGTAACGACATCATCAAAAGGTACAGATATAAACTTAACTCTATGAGATGAGCCAAACTTAGACCACAGATATAATGCTACTTGCTTAACCCCAATCTCATGTGCCATACCACCAAGATTGAAAAATACAAAGTGAGTTTTTATTCCTCTTTTCATCGTCAAGTAAGACGCTACAGTCGAGTCAAATCCTCCAGACATTAAAGATAGAATGTCACCTTGCGTACCAATAGGAAAACCGCTCAAACCTTTGTACTTTGTAGTAATAATATTGAGTTGACTCTCAATGAGTTCCATTTTTACAGTAATATCTGGGGTATGAAGATTGACACCTTTAGCATCTGTATGTGCAAGTAGATAACCACCTACAGTTCTCTCTAGTTCAGTAGATTTAAAACTATGTGAACCTGTACGTTTTGCTCTAACTGCAAAAGTTTTATCTTTTAGGCTAGCACCTACTATCTCTCCAACTTTGTGCTTAATCTTCTCTAAGTCGTCCATATTGTCAAACTGTAGTACTTCAAGTACCTGCTCGATACCAGGAGTATTTACGAGAACTATCCTCACTTCTGGTAGCATATCCATAGGAGTTAAGATTTCGATTTTATCGGAAAACTTTCTTACTTTTATGTCTTCATGGACGCGCTCAAGCAGAGTGATTAGGTTTGTGTAAAGCTGTCCTACCATTTGTCTTTTTGCTGAAGAACCTTTAATCATGATTTCAGGGAAAAATTTTAGGATGAACTTTTGTGTTTTAGTTGATTGGTTTTGCACGAGATAGCCTTGTATTATATAGATGCAATTATAACATACGCGAGGGGAATTGACATTCTTTATTCTTTTATTTTATATTTGTTTGAGTAGTGTGTTGCACTGACAACATCTCCGATAATTGCTTTATGGTAAAGATATGGTTTCTTTATATTTTTTATCACATATCTGCCACCGGATGTAGTTATAACCTCTATAGTCCCAACATCTAAAATATTTTTCAATTTTTGATTTATGGGCTTAATATATATGGTTCTAATATCTACAAGGTTTATGGGAAATATTTCTTTTGTTTTATGACCTTTTAGTATGATGAGTCTATTTTTAGTGAGGAGACAATGGTAGGATTTTTTCTCTTTTATCTCTTGCAGATTAACATAAAATGTTCGTATAATCAGAACCACTCCGATTATCCCTATCTCATATTCGTATCCTATGAAAAATAGCACGAGACCAAGCAGATAAAGTGAAGCTATCCCATTGTAAAAAGTTTTTGATATATCTGCTTTTACCAGTA
>JAQIBW010000301.1 GCA_027858865.1 Sulfurimonas sp.
ACAGTTAGAGAAAATCCCCAAGAATAATCTTTTTGTTTGTCTCCCAAAAAGTAAAGACCTGCTCTTGTCCATCTTACATAAGCAACACCGTTGTCAAAGAAGATTACAGGGGATGAAAGAACTATGTCATCTACATTTTTATATGGCTGAGTTTGAATATATGGACCAGCCCCGATTGTGACTTTTTGTTTTTTGTCTTCTGCTTCAAGAGCTGAAAAAATTAATAAAAAAATTAATATATATTTCATTTGAGCTTCGTAATCATGTGAAAATAACTTGGATCGTTTGATTCATAGTATGGTTCAATAACAGCATTTTGATAACCTTGAGATTTTTTTACTGATAAGACACGACCTACTTTTAATCCTTTAAAAAAGATTTCATCAAGTCCAGATGTAATAACTTCATCACCTTCTTCGATTTTAAACCAAGCTGGAATAAACTTTACAACTAAATTTTTTGCATTATTTCCATGAGCAATTCCTGGAGCTCTATTTTTTCCTACAAAAACTGCGTATGAGCTTTGAAAATCTCTGTTTAACAAACCAAGAGCTTTCCCATCTTGAGGAACAACAATACCTGCTACAAGTTCATTGTATGTAAGTCCATATATTTTAGACGAGTTGTAGTCTTTAGCATCTATCCAAACTCTGTTTAAATCACCAAACTTTTCATAAGATATAGTTCTTACTAGTTCTACTTTTGGATTGGTTGTTAGTTTAGAATTATTAGCTTTAAAAAGATCATTTACCTCAGATGCCATCTGTTGCATAACAAGGTGATTGTTTTCATATTTTTGTAGTTTTTCTTGTAGTAAAGAGATAGAGTCTGATTGAAATATATGTTTGTCAATATTTTCTTGAATGAATTCTGTAGAGTTGTGATAGTTAGTTTTTAAGTAGTTAAGAGCTGAAATTAATGGCCCTTGAATAGTGCTTGTATAGTATAATGCACCCACAAAGAGTGCAATAAAAAGTGAAAAAAAGCCTAGTAGCTCTTTATTCATTTTCGAAAAGTTCTTGAAGTAGGTCTATTTCTTCAAGTGCGCGACCTGTTCCACGAGCTACGGCAAGAAGTGGCTCATCTGCAACATAAACTGGTACTTTAACGATGTCTGATAAGTATTTGTCTAGTTGACGAATAAGGGCACCACCGCCGGTTAAAATAATACCGTGGTTTACAATATCACCAGATAAATCAGGTGGCATTTTCTCAATGACATCACGAAGTGCTTCAGCAATTTCTTTAAGAGGCTCTTTCATAGCTTCTCTAGCATCTTCACTTGTCAACTCAACAGAACTTAAAAGACCTTCAACCTGGTCTCTTCCGTTAACAACCATAGTGATTTCTTCTGCTAGTGCAACAGCTGTACCGATGTTTATCTTAATCTCTTCCGCTGTTCTCTCTCCAATAAGTAAGTTGTACTTTTTCTTTACGTAATCAACTATACCTTTGTCAAGTTTGTCTCCAGCGGTTCTTATAGATTTAGATAAAACCAGTCCACCAAGTGAAACAACACCAATTTCAGTAGTACCACCACCGATATCAACAACTAAGTTACCTTGAGGCTCACGGATATCTATTCCTGCACCAATTGCAGCGGCCATAGGCTCTTCTATAAGAAAAACTTCACGAGCACCAGCACTTAAAGCTGACTCTCTTACTGCTTTTCTCTCAACCTGAGTAAGACCATAAGGTACACATATAATAATTCTAGGACTAATAAGAGAACTTCTTCCGTGCGCTTTTTCAATGAACTTTCTAATCATTTTCTCTGTCATGTCAAAGTCAGCGATAACACCATCTCTCATAGGACGAATGGCTTTGATGTTCCCCGGTGTTTTACCAACCATCTCTTTAGCTTCTTTCCCAACTGCAAGAACTCTTTGATGACCATATCTCTCAGTTTTTACTGCAACAACAGACGGCTCATTAATAATGATTCCACGACCTTTTGCAATTACAATTGTATTTGCTGTTCCTAAGTCGATAGATAAATCGTTTGAAAAAAGCCCTATTAATTTGTTAAATATCATTTTTTTACCTTATGCTATTTTTTTTGTAGATTTTTTTATGTATACCGGGTCTTCATTACCTTCAATGACATCTTTGGTAATTAAAACTTCATAACCGGCGTATTCAGGAAGTTCATACATAATGTCAATCATATTCTCTTCTAAGATTGCACGAAGTCCACGAGCCCCTGTTTTTCTTTTTATTGATTTAGTTGCAATAGCTTTTAGTGCGTCTTCTTCAAAGTTAAGCTCAACATCATCAATAGAGAATAATTTTTTATACTGGTTAATAAGCGAGTTCTTTGGTTCTGTTAATATGCGAACCATATCTTCTTCGCTGATCTCATTTAATGAAGCGATGATTGGCAGACGACCGACTAACTCAGGAATAAGACCATATGAGATTAAGTCATCAGGCTCTACCATATCGTAAGTCATTTTTTGCTCATCTTTACTTTTTTTATCATGACCAAAACCTAAGATATTATTACCTTGTTTTCTTTTTAGAATATCGTCAAGACCATCAAATGCTCCACCACATATAAACAGTATATTTGTAGTGTCAATAGTAGTAAACTCTTGGTTTGGATGTTTTCTTCCACCTTTTGGTGGAATATTTACTTCAGCACCCTCTATTATTTTAAGTAGAGCTTGTTGAACACCTTCACCAGATACATCTCTAGTTATAGAACGGTTTTCACTCATACGCGAAACTTTATCTACTTCATCAATAAAAACGATTCCCTGCTGAGCTCTCTGGACATCGCCATCAGCAGCTTGGATAAGTTTTGTAAGTATATTTTCAACGTCTTCACCAACATAACCAGCCTCAGTAAGGCTAGTTGCATCTGCAATAGCAATAGGAACATTTAAAACTCTTGCAATTGTCTGAGCCATAAGAGTTTTACCACTTCCTGTTGGCCCGATTAACAGAACATTTGATTTTGAAATCTCTGTATCATCATCAGTTATGTTTTTTGTTTTAAAGATTCTTTTATAGTGATTATAAACAGCTACGCTAAGAAGTTTTCTAGCACGTTCTTGGCCAATGATATAATCACCTAAGAAGTTGTTTAACTCTTTAGGAGTCATAAGATTGTTCACAGCTTCAAGAAGTTCATCTTTCTTTGCAGTTTCACTCTCTTTTTCATCACCAAACATTATCTTATATGCTGAAATAACACAGTTTTTACAGATATATACACCATTCCCGGCTATTAATGGATTTTCTTCACTCTCGCTTGCATCACAAAAACTACAATGTCTATGAATCATACGTTTTTCCTTTCAAATGGTATTCCTCTTTTTGTTTTTAGAACAAAGTCACAAAGATCATTTACATAATGATTTTGAGTACTTTCTAAAAGCTCACTTGCACTCTCTTTTAGAGGCTTTCCAGATTCGAAAAGTTCTCTATAAGCAGATTTAAGTTCATTTATATCGTCTCTACTTAGGTTTCTTCTAAGCCCTGTAAGGTTTAGACCTCGTAGAGATGCCCGATTACCTTCAGCCATACAAAATGGAGGTACGTCTTGAGCTAGTGCTGAAGCCCCGCCAACCATAGCATAGTCACCAATATGCACAAACTGATGAATCGGTGTCATACCACCGATAACCGCATAATCTCCGACTTCAACATGTCCTGCTAAAGTTGCAGCATTTGCCAAGATACAGTGATTACCAATGATAACATCGTGGCCAAGGTGCACATAACCCATAAAAAGATTATGATTACCGATGATAGTTTTGCCACCACCGCCTTTAGTCCCTGGATTAAAAAGTGTGAACTCTCTAATCTTGTTGTTATCTCCGATGATAAGTTCAACTTCTTCACCGGCAAATTTTAAATCTTGTGGGATTGAACCAATAACAGCATGTGAAAAAATAGTGTTATTTTTTCCAATAGTTGTTTTGCCATAGACACAAGAGTTTTGAGCTATCTTCGTGCCATCACCAATATTAGCTTGACCTGAGATAAAACAATAAGCACCTATCTCAACATCTTCACCTATAACTGCACCATCTTCTATGATGGCTTGTGAGGAAATTTTACTCATATTTATTTGGCTACTTATCAACAATCATGGCTTTTAACTCAGCCTGAGAAACTAAAGTGTCATCAACATAAGCTTTACCGTCTAGCATCCAGATAGAACCTTTATGTTTAATAACGCTAATACGGTATTCTAGTCTATCTCCTGGCTTTACCGGAGCACGGAATTTAGCTTTATCGATACTCATGAAGTAAACAACTTTGTTTGCTGCTTCTTCTTCTGTCATGTTATCCATACTTTTGAATGCTAAGATTCCACCAGCTTGAGCCATTCCTTCTAAAATCATAACACCTGGGTAGATTGGGTGACCTGGGAAGTGACCTTGAAAAACATTATCCCCAATAGTTACATTTTTATAACCTGTTATAGTCTCGTTTTTTACAAGATCAGTAACACGATCTAAAAGTAAAAAAGGGTAGCGGTGAGGTATAATCTTTTGAATTTCCATAACATCCATAGTCATAATGCGAAAGCCTTGTAAATAATTTTGGATATTTTAGCTAAAAAAAGTTTATAAAATGATTAGCTTTTCTCTAGCATCTTCGTAAGTTTTTGCATCTAGAGTTACTGTAAGTTTAGAATCTATGATATTTTCTACAACTATAATCGGAGATAGTGAATAATTTGCGGGTTCTATTAAACTTCTTAGCTTTAGTTCTTCATCAAAACTAGGTGGATTAAAAATTAACTCTTTTATGCTTTTATAATTAGAGTTACATAAGGAATTAAAATACTCTAAGTCTATAAATTTAATCTCTTCACGGTTGAAATAATGAATGTTTTTATCTTCAAATTCTATACTACCTTGTGCTTTTTTGCGAGGTAAGCTAGAGTAAACTAGAGCATAAGCAGGGATAATTTCTTTTTTGCCTTTGATGACTTTGAAGTTAAACTGTCTGTAGTTTAAAAACTTCTCTTTGATTATTTTATACTCTATATTTTTATCTTCAAGTTGCATTCTATGCTTATATATCTCTAGACGTTCTTCTATCGATGCAGGGAGTATTTGATTTGATATTGGAGAGAACATCTCATCCATCAGACGCTCTTGCTGTTCTCTTTGCATCGTAAGTCCGTAGATGCAGCCACAATAGTCTTGGCGGTAGAGTTGTTCTTCTTTAGTTACTCTGCTTTGGTCTTGTGTTCCGCCATCAGCACGGTAGTCAACGGCGATAAATTCAACTCCGTATTTTTCATAAAAAGCATCACCGCTTCGTTTGAGCTGTTCTTGAGATTTTAGTGGGCTTACTAGCAGGGTAGTAGTTATTTTATCTTCACCTAATTCAAGAGCTTTTTTAGCACTTACTTCAAAACGCTTATCAAAACATACTTCGCATCTAGCACCTTTTTCAGGCTCTTTTTCAAGTCCACGAACAGCTTGCATCCAAGCTTCAAAATCGTATTCACCCTCAAGAACTTCTATACCGAGTTTTTTACAAGAGCGTTGTACATCTAAAAGACGGAGTTGGTATTCAGAGTAGGGATGTATGTTGGGATCATAGAAGAAGCCTGTTAGCTTCTCCTGTGGAAAGTCTTGCTGTAGCTTTTCTAAGAAAAAGTGAGAGTCAACGCTACAGCATATATGGACTAACATTGTGGTTCTTATTTAGTTTCTAAAACTTCAATAGAGTCGATAGCATCTTGACCTTCAACTGAGTCTAAAACTGCAAAGCTATCTGAATCATTTTCTTCGATTGCACCAAAAATAGTGTGAACACCATCAAGATGTGGAGTAGGAACAAAAGTGATGAAAAATTGACTTCCGCCTGTATTTGGTCCAGCGTGAGCCATAGATAGAGTTCCACGTCTATGAACAGAAGTGTTAGTATTTGTTTCACATTCAATAGCCCAGTCAGGTCCGCCAGTTCCAGTTCCAGTTGGACAACCACCTTGAGCCATAAAACCAGGTATTACACGGTGAAAATTAAGGTTATTGTAAAAACCAGTTTCACATAGGTGTGCAAAGTTTGCAACTGTATTTGGAGCTTCTTCAGGAAATAGTTTTATCCAGATAACGCCTTTGCTTGTTGATACTTTTGCCCATTGTAGTTTACTTAATTCTTCAGCACTTAAGTCGTAGTTTTTTAATTCAGTTCTTCCAAACATTTGAATCCTTATGATTAATAATTTTTGAAATTATAATGATATATTCTTAGAGTATTAGAAAAATATCACTTTAGTTTATATAAATATAGTAATTATTGTATAATCGACCTCATGAAAGTAAGCTCACTCTTTAAAAATGTAACCATAAAACAAGCAAATATTTTTACGATATTAGTTATATTCTTCTTTACTATGATTTTTGTAGGTCTTTTAGTTGAAGAGATGTATGAGGACTATGAGAGAGCACTAGAAAAGAGTTATGTAACTAATGGTGAAGTAAGCTCTCCGGATGAAATATTAGAGATAAAGCATAAAAAACTAAAATCAATTATGATAAAGACAGTTCTAGTTATAGTTACACTCTCTTTCATTCTTTTTGCATTGTTCTTGGGAC
>JAQIBW010000312.1 GCA_027858865.1 Sulfurimonas sp.
ACTTGAAGACTCATTTGCAAACTGGACAAAAAATCGCTTTGTCACATGTGCTATTATAGGAGAGAAAGGATGTGGAGTCAGCTCAACATTGAACTCTTTTCTAGAAAAAATTCCTAAAACAGATACAATCAAAGCCGAATTAAATGAGAAAATTCATACAAAAGATAAGTATTTTACTTTTTTCAACACTTTGCTAAAAACTAAAGATATCAAAAGCAATAAGGATTTGATTGAATTTTTAAATAATATTGAAAATCAAAAAATAATCATCATAGAAAATCTACATCACATGTTTTTAAAAAAAGTAGGCGGATTTGAAAGTATGGAGATGCTATATGAGCTTATCTCATATACAACTAAGAAAGTGCTTTGGATAGGAGTATTTACCCCTCAAACATGGAACTATCTTGATAAAACCATCTCCATATCAAACTATTTTACAAGTGAGATACTCATGCAAGAGCTAACTTACGAAACTATTAAAAATATCATATTCAAACGAATTGACTATGAATCTACAAATATAGAGTTTGTCCCAAATGAAGAGACTTTAAAGAGTAGAACTTTTAATAAGTTAGATAAAGAGGAACAACAGCTTTATTTGGAGGAACAGTTTTTTAAACTTTTGCATAAACTCTCAAACGGAAATATCTCTCTTGCGCAACTTTATTGGATTCGCTCAATTAGTACAACTGATGAGAAAACTTTACAGATTAAAGAGATTGACGACTTTGACTACTCTTTTATAAAAAATCTTTCTTCAGAAGCTCTTTTTACCATGCAAGCACTAATCTTGCATGACGGATTGACGATAAATGATTTTACTGTAGTTATGCATGAATCCATAACAGAGAGCCGTAAGATACTTATGCCGATGCTCGAGAGAGGCTTGCTCATTCAGCCGCATGAAAAGTACAACATAAATCCTGCCATATATAAGCCCGTGTATGATTCTTTATCATCAAAAAATTTTATTCACTAAGAGAGCACTGACATGAGACTAACCATCCTTATATTTTTCATTTTTTTTACTAGTTTGTGTTATGGGGCTGATACAGTTGCGGGTACAGTTAAGAATACAGTATCAGATACTATAAACTTTATAGACATCATCTCTATCTCTAAACTTCTTCTGACATTGATGTTTTTCATAGTAAGTTACTATTTTATAGCTCTTTTTACAAAAATACTTGAGTTTTTTGCTGAAAAAAGTTCTAAAGTCAGGATAACTATAAAAGGGCTTATCCCAGTAGTTAGAATAGTCCTTTGGAGTGCTTTTATAGTCATAACGATAAAAGTAATATACAACCCTCCGGTACATATGCTAATCACAGCTCTTGCATCTGTGGCACTTGCCGTTGGATTTGCTACTCAAGATTTATTGAAAAATATATTTGGCGGAATTATGCTTCTGTTTGACCGCTCTTTTAAAGTAGGGGACAAGATAAAAGTAGGAGAAGATTACGGTGAAGTAGTGACAATAAGTCTTACGACAACACGCATTACAACTCCTGATGATTCTGTAGTAATAGTTCCCAATATGGAGCTTATGAACACCTCGGTTTCAAACAGTAACTCAGGTGAACTTTATTGTCAGGTTGTTGCAAAAATAATGCTTCCAATAGATGTAAATACTCAAAAAGTTCGTAAAATTGCTATCGAGGCTGCGCAAGTCTCAAAATATATCTATCTTAACAAACCGATTGAAGTGCTTTTTACTAATAAGATAAATGAGCATAAATCTTTTTTAGAGATGAAACTAAAAGCTTATGTGATGGATATACGGTATGAATTTCAGTTTCAAAGCGATATGACTGAAATAGTTATAAAAGAGCTTCTACAGCAAGGCATAGTAAACAAAAATGAGCTTGAGTAGTTAAAAAATAAAACAAAACTTATGACATGTAGAAACTGATATTTATTTGTTTTTCTTCATTTGATTTTTTATAAACTCTTCTTTTGTTACTTTATTGTCACCATCCAAATCTATTTCTGAAAATGGAGTTTGATCGCAATAATCTTTTACCATTTTCCCTTGAGCTTTTACTTCCTTTTCTCTAAAATCTCTAGCTTTATGTACCTCTCTCCCATTTAAATGTCCATCATCATTTAAGTCAAAACTCTCAAAAGTAGGTTTATCAAGCAGCCTAGTTAGTCGTCTAAGTTTGGTGTTTGCTCTATTTTTTAGCATCTGTCTATTTTGACCTTCTTGTAGCTCTAGTTTACTTATTTTGCCATTTTTGTCAACGTCGAAAAAGTTAAAAGTAGGTGCACTTTCAGCATTTTTCATAGGCATTCCCTGATTTTGTTTTTGAGACATTATTTCCATTCTTGATTCACTAAACTCACTTTTGCTTATGAATCCATCTCTGTTTTCATCTAAGACTTTAAATGAGGTAAGACCTTTGTTTTGCATATCTTGCGCTGTTAAAGCAATAGATAATATTCCTGCTACGATAAGACTTAATTTGATAAGATGAGTAAATGTTTTCATAATTAAATATCTCCAGTTTTTTAATATTTAATATTGTAACATGGAATGAATCTATTTTCATAGATATTAACCTATAATGTCTACTAT
>JAQIBW010000153.1 GCA_027858865.1 Sulfurimonas sp.
GACACTGTTTATGCAATCGGTGCAAAAGCTTATCAATATGCAAACCAATATATCCCAGAGAAGAAAATATATTTTTCTTCTATAATGAACTGGAAAAGACTAGATATGAGTGGTGAGAGATATGGCATATCTCACGAACTTAATGCTGAGATGCATCTAACACTTATTAAATCTATTTTTAGTAATATAAAAACTATTGGCATTGTTTACAGCAACTACACTGAAGATGTTGCAAATGACTTTGTAATAGAAGCTCAAAGTTTGGGGATAACAATAAGTTTGCATAAATTTAGTAAAAGCTCAATAATAGATGAAGATTTTGGTAATATTTTGAGTAAAACTGAGGCGATGATAATCATGCCCGATCCAATTCTCTTATCTGATGATAATATTGTAAAAAATTTATTTAAACTATCAAAAAAGTATAAAAAACCTATTTTTGCATATCATGAGTTATTTATAAAATATGGTGCTGCACTAATAACATCCGTAGACAACCCAACAATAGGAAGACAAGTAGCAACTATGATAAATAGTGCCACTAAAACAGATGCTAATCAACAGATTTTTTATCCTGCTGGGACAAAAGTTATTTTCAATAAAAAGATTGTTTTAAACCTTGAGATAGGGTTTAACGAGCAGGTTACATCTGTGATGGCTGAGGTAGTAGAGTGAGCCTAATTAATAAGTTTATACTTAGTATTTTATTTGTTACTATATTTGTAGTTTCAATATTTACTATCATTCAAATTACTGAGCAACAAAATATTTTAAATGACGAGTTAGATCAGAGAATATCTCTGATGAAAAATAACTTAGAGTCAAATGCAAAGCTTGTTATAAAATCTTTAAAAGCAGAAGTGGAAGATGATATCGCTTCATTTAGTTTCTCAAATATTGATTTATCATTTCAAAAGTTAAGCATGAATAAAAATATTGACACGGTTATGTTATTTAAGCTTGATAAGACAATGCAACTTATTTCAGGAGATATAAGCTTCAAAGACAAGCTATTAAATATGAATACTACTCATCTACAAATGCACGAAATGAATGCAGGAGATAACTTTGTTGTATCTACCCCTATACATTTAATTTCTAAATGGGGAGAACTGCATATAGTCTACTCTCGTGTAGAGTTAAAAGAAGAGATATGTAAAACAGAAGAAAATATTAAAAATAAGATAAAAAATAATATTATTAAAGCTGTATACACATCGATATTATTAGCCATTTTTTTAATAATACTTGGTTACTTCTTCGTCAAAAGATTTATGGCACCGATTTTACTCCTAACAGATACTGCACAAGAGATAGCAAATGGTAATCTTGAAGTAGGCAAGAATTTAAAGAGTATTGATAGTAATGATGAGATAGGGGTTCTCACTAGAACTTTTAAAGATATGAGTATAAAACTTGATAAATCATATAAAAAATTAAAAGAGTTTAATGATAGTCTATAACAAAAAATACAAGTAAGAACAACTGAGTTAGAGATCGCAAAAAAGAAAGCTGAAGATGCAACAAAAATAAAGTCAGAATTTTTAGCAAATATGTCTCATGAGATTAGAACACCAATGAATGGAATACTTGGCATGACACATTTGGCATTGCAAACTGAGTTAAATGGTAAACAAAAGAACTACATACAAAAGATAGACAATAGTGCAAAATCGTTACTTCGTGTAATAAATGATATATTGGACTTTAGTAAGATAGAAGCTGGCAAATTGAGAGTAGAAAAAGTAGATTTTGACATCTCAGAGCTTATTGAGAATGTTATACATGTTGTAGAAGTGAAAGCAAATGAAAAAGATTTAAAGATAGTCGTTGATTATGATAAAAATATAGGTAAACATTTTAACGGTGATAGTTTAAGACTTTGGCAAATACTTGTAAATCTTTTAGGCAATGCAGTAAAGTTTGCAGATTCTGGTGAGGTGGGAATCTCTATCAAAAAAGTCTCTAAAGACAGATTTATGTTTGAAGTACATGATACTGGAATCGGATTAAGTGAAGAAGAACAGTCTAAACTATTTAAATCTTTTTCTCAGGCAGATGGGAGTATAACAAGAAAATATGGAGGAACAGGATTAGGACTAAGTATCTCTAAGCAGTTAGTAGAACTTCTAGGTGGTAAAATCTGGGTTGAGAGTAGAGAAGGGATTGGAAGCAAGTTTATATTTGAAATAGATTTAGAAGAAAAAGAGAGAGACCTGTTTAGTAATAAAAAAGAGCTAATGCAGTATCCCTTAAGTATAGATATTCAGACTTTAGCAGGCAGTAACATTTTACTTGCTGAAGACAACGCGATAAATCAGGAAATCTTTCTGGGCATTTTAGAACACAGTGGAATCAATATAGATATAGCAAATAATGGAAAAGAAGCAATAGAAAAATATGATCTAAACCCGCATAAGTACGAACTTATTTTGATGGATCTGCAGATGCCAGTTATGAATGGCTATGAAGCTACTAAAGTCATACGAGAAAAAAATAAAAAGATACCAATTATTGCTTTAACTGCAAATGCAATGAAAGAAGATGCCAAAAAGAGTGAGGTTCTTTTAATAAATGAGCACATAAGTAAACCGATAAATATTGAATAACTTTATGATCTGCTTTTAAAGTATATTACACAAAGAGTTTTGTTAACCAGAGTAGTATTTCCTCATTTAGCGTAAATCCAAATAGTGATATAAAATTACCTATGTTAAAGAGTATTGACATAAATCTAGGGCTAGAACAGCTTAGAGGAAATACAAAACTGTATATTAAAATATTAAAAGATTTTTACACTAACTACAGTGATTTCTCATTTGATGGCCTGCAACAAAATGAGTGTACCCGAGCTATCCATATACTTAAAGGACTAAGTGCTAACATAGGTGCTAAAACATTACATAAAATAGTAAAAGAGTTAGATGATTATCAAGACAAAAAAAAGTTAGAACTATTATCTATAGAGCTTAAAAAAGTTATTGATGATTTACATAAAATCAATGAAATAGATGAAAATAAAGACGAAGAGAAAAAGGAAATCTCAGAGGAAAGAGTAAATGAACTTTTTGCAGAGTTAAGAGAAGCTGCTCAGACAAAGAGACCAAAAAACTGTGAGTTGGTTGTTAACGAACTACTCATATCCAAATTAAATAGCGAAGATAAAAAGCTGTTTGAGAGTGTAAATAAGTTTATAAAAAGATATAAATTTAAAGATGCAATAGAAGCATTAAAGGATAGATAGATGCCAGAAGCTAAACAAACGATTTTAATAGTGGATGATACTGAGACTAATATTGATATTTTGCTTGATATATTAAATGCTTATGATATTGTGGTAGCTATTGATGGGGAGAGCGCCTTAGAGATAGCATCTGAAGATAACCCTGACTTGATTCTGCTTGATATTATGATGCCTAATATGGATGGTTATGAAGTGTGTAGACGACTTAAAAATATGAGTCATACAAAGGATATTCCGGTTATCTTTATTACCGCTAGTACGGATGAAGACTCTATTGAGAGAGCATATGAAGTCGGCGGCATAGACTATGTAACAAAACCTTTTAAACCACGTGAGTTAACTGCTCGTATAAAAACACAGATAAAACTCAAAAATCTTTTGAGTGATCTCAACTTTATAGCCTCTTATGACTATCTAACAAAAGTTTATAACAGAAGAAAGTTTTTTGAACTTGCCAATAAGATGTTTGCCCAAGAAAATGAAAAATTATTTGCAATAATGATAGATATAGATAAGTTTAAAAAGATTAACGATGCTTATGGGCATCCGATTGGTGATGAAGTACTTAAGGCTGTAGCAGCAACTATTCAAGCCTGTGTTTCAAAAGATGATTTATTCGCCAGAATAGGTGGTGAAGAGTTCGCTATTATCTGTCGCTGCAACTCGGACGAGGAAATTATGCAAAAAAATGAGTTTATCAGACAGAGTATAGAAGAGTTGGAAGTTAATATAGAAAACGGAATTATAGTCAAAGTAACTATAAGCAACGGAATTGCAGAAGCAAATGATACAGATACATTAGACTCACTTCTTAAAAGAGCTGATGATGCTCTTTATGAAGAGAAGGGAGAGGGAAGAAACAAAGTTATTTTTAGAAATTAAAACTTTGTTTTTTAAATACATTGAACTCTGTAGCAACTTTTTCATCTTGAAGACCAAGTGCTTTAAGCGCTTTAGGATTTACTAAAAACCAGCCAAGAACGACGTCTACTTTGTCGCCTTTGAGGATTTTAAAGTCATACTTTACGACTCTTTTTTCATTTGCTTTAATCATTGTGTTTTTTATATCTTTTTTTGCAGCCCAAGGCATAGCTGGTTTTCCGTCTGCCCCGATGACTCTTACAAAAGTCTCATTTTTAAGTTTTGTAGTTTTGCCGTTCCTTGTAATAGTTACTTTTAAAACTGCTACTCTTAATGGATGCAGAAGTAAAGCGTGAGAAGTCTGGTTGTCTATGTTTACTTTAAAATCATTAATCTCTCTAAGTAAAGAAATGTTTACGTATCTTGTTAGCATCTCTGAATGAAGGTGAGACCCTGCAAAACCGTGAAAAGAGTGTTGTTTTGTTTCATTTAAAAGAGAAACACTTCCATCTATTTTAGGCATATGACAACTAACACAGTTAGCACCATTTAGTTCATTGTCAATATTTGTAGAACACACATTAAGACCGTGTTTATTCATTTTGTGAGAGTGACAACCTATACATACATTACCATTTTTCATATGCTCATTTTCTTCAGAAATGATGCCGTGAAAAGGCGATTCTATATGTTCTTTCATAGTTCCAAAATAGCTTTTTTGAGTTTTTGACATTATGTTTGTGTTAGTTATTTTGTGAAGTTCTATACTCTTTATACGATGACAATAAGCACAACTGATAGCTTCTTGATGAGTGACATTGGCAGCATCAGGAAGAGCTTTTTGACCTTTTGTTGTCATTTTATCAAGATTGTCGGCAGTTGGAGTGTGACATTTACCACAGCCATAACGTTCTTGTTTTAGGTTTTGTGGATGCTTATCCCAAACAGCTTTATGGATTGGATCTTTTTGTGTAGTTGCATTTGCGTGCATTGATCCGTAGTACTCTTTGTATATCTGAGTATGACAAGCTTTACACTCTTTACTTTTAGCGTATGTGTGAACAGCATCGTTTGCAGATGCTGATATAAAAAAGAGTAGAAGTAGTGGGATAAATTTCATTATTAGTCCTTAGATTGTTATATTTCTTGAAATTATAACTAAAATAACTTAGACAAATGTTATTCTGGTTTTTTAGCAACATACCTAAGCCATAAGAAACCGAAAAGTCATGCAAACATAGATGACGATAGGATTCCTACTTTTGCTTGAAAGATAAGAGCATCATTTCCTAAAAAGGCTAAATCAGCTACAAAGATAGACATAGTAAAACCTATACCTCCTAAAAAAGCAACACCAAATATTTGGTTCATTGTACTTCCTTGTGGTAGCTTAGCGATTCCAAGTTTTATAGCCAACCAGGCTACTCCGGCAATACCTAAAACCTTACCTAAAATGAGTCCTGCAATAATCCCTAAAGATACAGGTTCAACTATTGTGTCGCCGATAGATGAAAAGTCTATAGATATACCTGCATTAGCAAGAGCAAAAAGTGGGATAACAATCAAACTCACAGGAAGATGCAGATCATGCTCAAGTCTTGAAGAGGGAGTTCCAACCGCATCGATTTTGTCTTTTATATTTAAAAGAATTGCTTTTTGCTTTTCATGTATCATATGGTCAGTTGCCAAAGGATAGTTGTCATACTCATCAAGTAGATTTTTAGTATGCTTGGTAAAATCTAGGGGAGACTGTTTGGGTTTAGATGGAATAGCCATAGCTGCTATAACTCCGGCAATAGTAGCATGAATACCGGATTCGAGCATAAAAAACCACATCAAAAGACCAACAATGAAGTAAGGTAAAATCATGTGTATTCCAAAACGATTGAATGAAACCAAGATTAAAAAAGAACTAAGTGCTAAAGCTAGAGGAAGCATGTGAATCTGCTCAGTATAAAAAAGAGCGATAACAGCTACCGCACCTAAATCATCCACGATAGCAAGAGCTACTAAAAATGTTACAAGCGGTGCAGAGACACGATTTCCTAAAAGAACCAGAGCGCTAATAGCAAATGCAATATCTGTAGCCATGGGAATACCCCATCCGGCAGCACCCTCTCCTGCGTAGTTAATACTCATATAGATAAGGGCAGGTAAAACCATTCCCCCAATTGCAGAGAGTATCGGAAGCATAGCAACTTTGATGTTTGAAAGTTCTCCAACTAAAATCTCTCGTTTAATCTCAAGACCAATAACAAAGAAAAATATGGCCATAAGACCATCGTTTATCCAGTGATGAATAGTGTGAGAAAGCGCCCAAGAACCAACTGTAAGGCCTATCTTGGCATGAAAAAAGTTCATATACTCTTGTGTAAGTGGAGAATTAGCAAGAATAAGAGCAACTATTGTCATAATCATTAAGATTAGACCTGTAGTCGTCTGAGCGTGTATAAAGTGTTCAAATGGAGTAGACACCTTTTTAAAAGTTCTTTCCCATGGAGCATAAAGTCTCATCTAAATTATTCCTTCATTATATAAAAAATTTCTTGCATAAAGCTAGATATTATAACGTAAGAAGAGAAAACTAAAAAAATATGTGTATAATCTACTTATGAATTTAAGTGAATTACAAAATAAAACAGTACTCTTGTTTGGACAGAGCCGTGCTTTTAGTGCAGATGAGTTCAGTGCACAGATGAAGTACCATAAGAAAAATCTTGCAAAAGAGTATAACGAAGATGTTGTTTTAATTGTTGATGGCAAGATGATGACACCGTACGAGCAAAATGCCAGTGACAAGTTATATGAAGAGAAAGTAGATGCTAAATTTACGGCTATAGATTCACTTGAAAAAGAGTTAGCACAACACATAGATGCAGATACTCTCTTAATGAGCTTAAAGCTCTCACACGATAAAGATAGATTAAAAGACTTTTTAACAAACTCTATGATTAATGATGAGCTATTTTTAAGACTTTTAAAGATGTATAAGTGGAATGGTGATAATTTCTTTGATAATGATGACAACAGAGATATAAGTGCTGCACTTATAGTCAGGTTTTATGAAAATATAGAGAGAAATCATAATGTTCAGTATGCTGCACTTGGACTTATGCATCTTGTAACTCAGACAAAAAGTGAGGAAGTTATAGAAGCAGTTGCTTATTTAGAACCAATACAGCAAACAATGTATGTTAGTACTAATAAAGCAAACTATAAGATAATCTCGGCAATTGTAACAAACTACGTAACTCCTAAAAATATTTTAAATTTATTTATTAAAAATGCAAACTCTTACATCAGAACACTTATAGCTATGAGAAAAGATTGTGATGAAGAGATGCAGCTTAACCTTGTGCAAAGTGAAGATAAAGATGTGCTGGAAGCTCTTTCATATAACAGTAATCTCTCAAAACAGGTTGTAAAAAAACTACTGTTTAATGAACACTTAGCTACAAATATGGCTAGAAACATTCGCTTAGATGATGAACTCTTTGATGTCTTTTGTAAAAATCATCCAAATGAAGTTGCTAAAAATGAGTTTATATCAGTAGAGATGCAAAAGAAATTAATTGCAAGTAACACTCAAGACGTAAGGATATCACTCGCAACTAATGAAAATATAGATAAAACAGTAGTGGTAGATTTATTTAAGGAAGACTCGGATGAGCTTAATCTTGCTCTTTATGAAAACTCGGCGACTCCACAAGAGAGTCTTGAAGAAGCCTATGGAAATGTTTTGAATCACTTTGCACTTGCAAATAATGAAAATACTCCAACGCGTATCTTAGAGTTACTTGCTCAAAGTGGAGATGTTAAAGTTCTTAAATCATTAGCTAAAAATGCAAGCACCCCTATTGATATTTTGTATCAGCTTCAACTAGATGCACGTCTGGATAGAGCGGTAAAAGAAAATCCAAATTTTGGTAAGCATATAATGAGTGAAAATATAGGATGGGAAGTATAGATGAAGGCTTCTAAATTAACGGACACACTAACTGCACTAATAGATCAAAAAGTTCCATCTTTTTTATGGGGCGCGCCGGGTATTGGTAAATCATCAATTGTTAAGCAGATTGCTCAAAGTGCTGAGATAGAGTTTATTGACTTAAGACTTGCACTTATGGATCCTACAGATTTAAAAGGAATTCCTTTTTATGACAAAGAATCACACACTGCACTTTGGGCACCACCAGCATTTTTACCTAAAAGTGGAAAAGGAATTTTGTTTTTAGATGAGCTAAACACTGCAGCCCCAAGCGTTCAAGCATCAGCGTATCAGCTAATTTTAGATAGAAGAGTTGGTGAGTACGTACTTCCAGATGGTTGGGCAATAGTTGCTGCTGGAAATCGTGAAAGCGACAGAGGTGTTACATACAGAATGCCATCTCCTCTTGCAAATAGATTTGTTCACTTTGAGATGGAAGTTGATATTGATGACTGGAAATTTTGGGCTTATAAAAAAGAGATTGATGAGAGAATCATCTCTTATATTTCATATAAACAAGAACATCTTTTTACTTTTGATGCAAAAAGTGACGTAAAAAGTTTTGCAACTCCTAGAAGTTGGGAATATGTAAATAGCATCTTAAAAAGTAGCATCAGCAAAGATTTACTTCTTGATACTATAAGCGGAGCGGTTGGGCGAGAAGTGGCAGTAGGCTTTTTGAGTTTTACAAAAGTTATGAATAAGCTGCCTGATATTAAAAAAATATTAGCATCTGGTGATGGTGAATATAGTGATGAGGTAGATGTTTTATATGCTCTATCTATAGGTTTGGTAAGTGCTTTACTCAGAGACAATAACGATGAAAATTTGGACAATCTGCTTAGATATACACTCGGGTTAAAAAGTGAATTTGCCGTAATGTGTGTACAAGACTTACAAAGAAATGGCGTAAAGATGGAACATTCCGATGTTTTTAAAGAGTGGGTTCAAAAGTTCGCTTATCTTTTGGC
>JAQIBW010000037.1 GCA_027858865.1 Sulfurimonas sp.
TATATGTAATGACCTATGACAGAGACCTAAAGGACAGATTTAGAGATGCTTGTCATGAGAGCAATAACTTGTATGTTTTGGAGCGGAAGATACTTTATTAAAAAGTGGAGATTCATTCAGATTCATTCACAGGGGTGTAGTTTTTAAAAAGTGTAAAAAGTGGAGATTCATTCACTGGGGTGTAGTTTGGTGTAGTTTTTTAGTTTTGTTTATGACATGATAAAGCTTGCTGCTGAAGGTCAGAGAAGAAATCTTTCTAACTTTATAGAGTTTGCTACGATGCAGTATTTGACTTCATCTCAGTTTGTTGATAATGATGAAATGGCTGAAATTTTAGATGATAAAGAACTTGTTCAAAATTTAATGAACGGCTTAGATGACTTGAAAAATGGTGATTATAAAATTGTCTAAGTATCAAATTGCAGAGACTAAAACATTTGAAAAAGTTAAAAAGAAGATTGATAAAAAATTAAAAGATAATTTAGAGGGATATTACAGATATAGAATCGGAAATTATAGGCTTTTTTATCTTGTTGAAGATGAAAAGCTTATAATAATTGTTGTTGATTTTAGGCATAGACAAAAGGCTTATGAGTAAGCATACAAGAAAACACTTCTTTACTGAAACGTCTTTTTTATAAACCCGCTACCTAAAACTTTATTATCCTCATAAAATACTGCGACTTGACCTTTTGCTACACCGTAGACAGCTTCATCTAGGTTTATAACAGCCTCATTGCCTTCTACAGTTACTTTACAAGCTATTTTTGCAGTTCTGTATCTTAGTCTTACTGTACAGTTGAACTCTGTTTTATCTGTGAATAGATTTAGAGTATCTGCTATTACTTTTGAGATGCCAAGGTTTTCTTGTTTACAGACTACAAGAGTGTTAGCATGTGGGTCTATCTCTTTTACATAGTGAGGCTCATGAGCTCCGTGAACGGTAAAGCCTTTTCTCTTACCTATGGTGTAGTGCATATAGCCCTTATGATGTCCAATTTCATTGCCTTCTTCATCTAGAACAAGACCTGGAAGGTTTATATCCGCATGTTTTTCTATGATGTCAGTGTAAACATTTTCCACAAAACATATCTCTTGAGACTCTTTTCTTTTTGCTATATCTTTTATAGCGGGCAGGGTGCTTCCAAGTTTTACGATATCTGTTTTTTTGTACTTATCCATAGGAAAGATTAGAGACGAGAGTACATCTTGATTTATCTGTGCAAGAAAGTAGCTTTGATCTTTTGTATCGTCTTCGGCCTCATATATAAACTCGCCGTCTGTTTTAGCGTAGTGACCTGTTGCTAGAAAATCAGCACCTTGTTTCTTCGCAAAGTCAAACAGTGCTCCAAACTTGATGGTACGGTTACATTTTACACATGGGTTAGGAGTATTGCCATCGAGGTATTCGCCTACAAAATAGTCATATACTTCTTCTTTAAATTTACTGTTAAGATCAAGTATGTGATACTCGATGCCGAGATACTCAGCTACTTTTTTTCCAGATGCAATGTTTTCTTCATGGAAATTTTCTATAAGGTCGTGGAGTTTCATATATACTCCTACAACCTCATATCCTTCTTGTTGGAGTAGATATGCAGTGACAGAAGAATCAATCCCGCCACTCATCCCTACTATTACTTTTTTTTTCATCATATTTTCTTTTAAGAGTCTAGTGCAGTTTTCAAATCTGCTATAAGATCATCTGCATTTTCGAGTCCAACACTTAGTCTAATAAGACCTTCAGTGATTCCTATCTTCTTTTGTTCATCAAGAGGAATCTGCTGATGCGTAGTTGAAGATGGATGTGTGATGATTGATTTAGAATCACCGATGTTTACTACGATAGAAAAAAGCTTAGTAGCATCTAAAACTTTCCATGCACTCTCTTTATCTTCAACCTCAAAGCTGATAAGACCGCTACACTGTCCATCTTTTAAGTACTTGTTTGCAAGTGCGTGATAGCTGTTACTCTCAAGACCTGGGTAGTTAAGATTAAAAACCTTAGGATGTGACTCTAAGAACTTTGCAACTCTTAGCGCATTACTAGAGTGTTTTTCTATTCTAAGACTAAGTGTCTCAAGACTTTGAATCAACGACCAAGAGTTAAATGGTGAAGGTGTCGCACCGATATCTCTTAAAAGAGCAAGTCTCACACGTAAGTTAAATGGAGGAAATGGAAGGTCAGTATATACCAGACCTTGGTAACTCGCATCTGGCTCACTAAAGTGAGGGTATCTTGTGTTACCTTTAAAGAACTCTGTTAATCCGTCTCTGTCTATGATAGCACCACCAAGTGCCAAACCTTGTCCTGAGATATATTTACTACAACTATGTACTACGATGTCAGCACCGTGAGCTATAGGATTTACTAAAAGTGGAGTTGCTACTGTGTTATCACAGATGCTGATAATTGCATGTTTTTGAGCTATGGCACTGATTGCATCTATGTCTGCAACTGCAATTTGAGGATTTGAAAGAGATTCATAAAAAATCGCTTTTGTGTTGTCATCTATAAGTGCTTCGATGATAGATGGATTATCAAGGTTAAATACTCTTGCCTCTATGCCAAATCTCTTAAGAGTATGTTTTAAAAGAGTAACACTACCACCATAAACTTTATCAGATAAAATGACGTTGTCACCAGCTTCTACAAGGTTAGCGATAGAGTTAAATATAGCTGCCTGACCACTTGAAGTAGCAATACAACTTACTCCGCCTTCTATCTCCGCAAGTCTAGCTTCTAGAACTGCAGTTGTCGGGTTATTTAGTCTTGTATAGATGTTTCCTAAGTCTTGCAGAGAAAACAAATCAGATGCATGTTTAGCACTTTTAAATGCGTATGCTGTTGTTTGGTAGATTGGGACTGCTGTTGTACCTTGAGAATCTTTCTCGTAACCGTGATGAATTGCTATTGTTTCTTTGTTCATTTATTTTTCCTTTTTAAGTTCATATATTGACTCTTTGAGTGCAAAGAGCAGATGTTTGATGCTATCTACACTATGTGTGTAGTTAACGCTTATTCTAAGCCAGCTTGGTTTTTCTTCATTAGCTTGGACTTCTGAGATGCCAAAGAGATCATGTCCGTATGGACCTGCACAGCTACATCCTGCACGTGTCTGGATGCCAAAATCATGTGAGAGTTTCTCACATAAATCAAATGGAGTAATCCCGTGAAAGTTTATAGCCAAGATTCCAACACTGCTATGTCCCTCGTTTTGTCCGTATATCGTATAGTCGTCAAACTCTGCGAGACCATCTTGTAGAAGTTTAAAGAGTTCTACTTTTCTCATCTGGATTCTTTTGATTCCTATCTCATTTCTAAGTTGGTATGCAAAAGAAGCTTTTATGAGTTGAAGAATAGCCGGAGTTCCTGCATCTTCACGTATTTCTATGTCAGAGTTAAAAATATGATCGTTTGATGAAACATAAGCAACTGTACCGCCACCTGCGAAAGTAGGGGATTCTTTCTCGTTTATAAGACTCTTTCTTATAGCCAAAAGTCCACAAGTTCCAGGACCACCCAGCAGTTTGTGAGGTGAAAGAAACAGAGCATCAAAAAGGCTTGAATCAACATTCAAACATGGTGATGACGCCGCACTGTCAAATGCTATAACAGCCTTGTACTTTCTCAGTAGTTTCGATATCTCCACATACGGAGGGATGATTCCGGTAACATTTGAAGCAGTTGAAAATGCTCCGATAATCTCACGAGACTTATTTTTCTCTAATATGTCATCTAAAAATTCTATATCAACATTACCTGTTTTATCCAGAGGGATTCTCTGTGTGTCACAAATAGCTTCTCTGTAGCTTATCTCATTAGAGTGATGCTCAAACGGACCTATAAGAATAAGTGGTTTTTCTAGATTTTTAAAGTCGATGTTAAATCTAGCTTTTGTTGCCGGAGGGATGTATAGACCAAGAAGTTCTTGAAACTTTTTTATAGCACCAGTAGCCCCTGTTCCACAAGGAAGAAGAACAAAATCTTTTTGCAGTTCAAGATGCTCTTTTAGGTTTTCTCTAGCTATATCGTAGTAAAAAGATGTAGTTCTTGCATCACTTGCAAACTCCGAGTGAGTGTTTGCGTATGTTGTAAGCACTTCTTGAATCCTCTGCTCGATTGGCTCGTAAGCGAGTCCAGATGCAGTGTAGTCAAAGTAGTTCTCTTTGTTGACACCGATAATACCTTCAGAAATTTGTCCAAATGTAATCTCTTCATCAACAAATGGTCTAAAAATATCTTTTCTATTTAGCATAACTTACCTTTAAATTTTTATGTATAAAGGCTAGTACTAAGATACCTCTCACCTGTATCACACAGGATCGTAACTATTGTTTTACCTTTATTTTCAGGCCTTGCGGCTATCTGTCTTGCTATAAAAACGTTAGCTCCTGAAGAGATGCCAACTAACAGACCTTCAGTTTTTGCTAACTCTTTAGATGTTGCAAAAGCATCTTCGTCTGTTACTTGGATTACTTCATCAAAGACTTCAGTGTTTAGAACTCCTGGGATTATTCCCGCACCGATACCTTGTATCTTATGTGGACCCGGTTTTCCTCCAGATATTACAGGAGAGGTTGAAGGCTCAACTGCTATAACTTGGATATTTGGATTGTGCTCTTTTAAAACTTCACCGATTCCTGTTAGTGAACCGCCTGTTCCAACTGCAGCCACTAAAATATCTACCTTGCCGTCTGTATCTCTTAAAATTTCAAGAGCCGTTGTCTTTCTATGCACCTCAGGGTTTGCAGGATTGTTAAACTGCTGTGGCATAAAACTATTTGGCATCTCTGCATCTAATTCAGCGGCTCTGTCAATCGCACCTTTCATACCAGTCGCAGCAGGAGTTAGTACTATCTTTGCACCTAGTGCTGTTAGTAGCTGACGTCTTTCAAGACTCATAGACTCTGGCATAGTAAGAGTCAGGTTAAGACCTTTCGCTGCACAAACCATCGCTAAACCTATCCCAGTATTACCACTTGTAGGCTCAACGATTATAGTGTCATCATTTATTTTTCCATCCTCAAGAGCTGCATCTATCATTGCTAGAGCAATTCTGTCTTTAACAGAACTAGAAGGATTCATAAATTCACATTTGCCTAAAATAGTAGTCTTTGTTTCGTTAGAGAATTTATTTATTCTCACCAGTGGAGTATTCCCGATTAACTCAGTTACATCTTTTGCAATGTTCATCTTTTATTCCTTAATTTTACTTCATAACCTATCGTTAGAGACTGTGCAAGATTTAGGAAGTGGGACTTAAGTCCCGCAAAAGGGCGAGGCTGAAGCCTCACTTCCAAGTTATTCACAGTATCGTTAGATATGATATGTTATATTTTTAGAGTCTTTTTCTAAAAACTCTTCTAGTTCCTTTACGCTAAGTGAAAAAACATCTTTAATCTTCTCTTGTGTATCTTCCCAAAATGGCTGTAACATATTGTCGTTACTTTTGTTTTCAGTTTGTGCAAGACAACACTCTAAAGAGTTTAGTACTTCATAAACGGTTATGCTATTTGTATCTCTAGAGAGTTTATATCCACCGTTAGCACCTCTAACACTCTCAACAAGACCACTTTTCTTTAGTAGAACAAGTATCTGCTCAAGATAGTTCTGAGGAATATCACCTTTTGCAGCGATATCCTTAATCTGTAACAGCTTGTTATTCTCTTCTTTTGCTAGAATAACTATTGCTGTTAGGCCGTAAGCCCCTTTAGTTGAAATGATTGCCATTTTTGATACCTTTATTTAATAATAGTATAATGATAACTAGTTTATGGCTCAATGTCAAGTAAACCTATCGATTTACTAT
>JAQIBW010000048.1 GCA_027858865.1 Sulfurimonas sp.
AGAGAAAGAGTTTTGAATGTTAATGAGGAAAAAGATATTTTCATGTTAAATAGCCTAAGTTGAATATGGAGATTGTATCCTTTAATAGATAAAGGAAGGCTTTTTTGATATACTTTTATAATTACTGACACAATAGGAAGCGCGATGAGTTCAGCTCTTGATAGATTAAAAAATCTAACAAATAAAATATCTTCTTATGAAACTGCAAGAAAAGATAATTTGAAAATATTAAAAATATTATATACAAAAATTGATATTGATAAAAAAGTAGAAAATTTTTCAGATTTGTTTGATTTTAAGGCTATTAATCTTTCCGGAGCATCTCTTCTTCGCGATAGTCTTGGAGAGATAAAAAAGGGAAAATACCTTCAAGTGCTTGCTATTAGTTATGATAAAACAGCAGTACAAAAGAGTAAAAATATCTCTTTGGCATATTTTGGAAAAGCTGAAAATGTTGATGTTGTTTTAAAAGATATGGTCGTAGAGTTTATAATCAGATATAGGTTTGAGAAGAGCTTTATGACTCTTTCAAACTACTACGACATAATAGGAACGTTTAAAGCAGATGAGTAAGTTCTATTTTTTCTTATGGCTAAGATGGTCTACTAGATTGACCCTTGCTAGCGTCGCCTTAGCATCTATGCTTTCACTACTCATTACACTCTACATATATGTAAACCAAGGCATGGCAACTCTAAGTGGCGAAGTTATAAATGCACTTATGGATATATTTGTGTTTTGGTTTCCTGTCGTTTGGAGCTTTACATTGCTTCTAGCACTTTTTCGTGGTCTAAAATATATTTTCAATGTTTGCATCTCTGGCTATAAGCTTAATCTGTACTCTTGTGATGGTAAAGAGTTGCTAGAACAGGTCGGTTATGGAGACTTGGTAAAGGTTTGGAGAAAATGGTTTATGCTAATAATCTGGTTAGTAGGCTCTTTAATGATTCTATCTCTTGTTTTTACATATATGTTTACATCCTACAGCGGTGTATTTGAGTGGTTCAATATCTACTGGTTATTTGCTTTTCTACTTATTAGTGGCTACTTCTCGTTTATGCTAATGACTACTAGATGCAAGCGAGTTAAAGTGGTGAGATGCTGATTTTCTTGGATGTTGAGACTACGGGGTTAGAAGAAAAAGACATGGTTTGTTCTGTTGGTATCATCGGAGTTGAAGATGATGAAAATATAACCATATATGAGTTGGTAAATGAAGGCAAAAAAATCCTTCCTCAGGCTTCTAGCGTAAACCATATAACAAATGAAATGCTAAAAAATCAACCTAAATTTAAAGATAGCAAAGCATATAAGTTTCTTGAAAAACATAACGATGAAAGCACAACTATCGTGGGGCACAACATAAAGTTTGATTTAGCGATGCTTGAGAAATCAGGCTTTAGTTTTAAAGGTGAAATCATAGACACACTCAGAGTGACAAAGCACTTAATCCCTGAATGTGAGCAGTTTTCTTTACAGTTTTTAAGATATGAGTTAAAACTGTATAAGCAAGAAAAAGAACAACTTCAAGCACATAATGCACTAAGTGATGCAAAGATTGTAAAAAACCTTTATGAATATCTTTTAGATATGGCTCCAAAAGATAAACTTGCAGAATTGAGTTTCAAAAAAGTGCTTATAACTAAGTTTGAATTTGGAAAGCATAATGGCCGTTATATAGAAGAGATTGCTATGATTGATAGAGGATATCTGGAGTGGATGCTAGCGAATATTCTGGATTTAGATGAAGATTTGCGCTATAGTATCGAATATTATTTAGAAGGAGTCTCATGAAGATTGCTGTTGAGTGTAAGTCCCCATTATTACAAAAATCATTAGAAATATTTTTATCTTCGCATCTTAGCTCTTTAAAACAGTGTGATATTGTTGTACGTGACTTTAAAGTTCTTGACGATGAGAGAACTTTTTATATCTCTAAAGATATTGATTCAGACTTGGTTAAACCTTTCTCAAAATCAGCGCTTATTTGGGCACTTGAAAAAAGATATAAGAGAGTCTCTCCTGAATTTGAAGAAATAGAAGAAGCTTTAGATGGTGAGACAGCCGACTTTAGCATCTTAGAGAAGAGAATAGACATCCTTACTCAAGAGTACAAAGAAAATATATTAAAGGTAGTAAGAGCATTTTATGAAAAATAGTGATAAAAGTAAATCGTTAACAAAAAAAATAATATCCGGAAAATTTAAAAACAAAGTTTTAAAACTCCCATCAAAAGCAACTACTCGTTCATCTAAAGTTATAGTTTTAGAATCTTTTTTTAATACGATT
>JAQIBW010000166.1 GCA_027858865.1 Sulfurimonas sp.
ACTTCTTTTATCAACTAGCAGTTATGCAGATTGTTCTTATGAACTCTTTAGCATTAGCTCAACAAAAGATACGAAAATTATTGACTTTGTGGAGCAACTTAGTGATGAATGTGAATTTAGTATTATAGTAACTGAACCTCATGCCCAAAAGTTTTTAGAGACAAAACTTAATAAAACTCATCTAAAAAACTTAACCATAAATGAAGTACTAAGTATAATTTTAAAAGAGCATAATCTATACTATACACTGGAAAGCAATATTTTAAAGATTTCATACCTTGGTACAAAGGTTTTTAGTATTGATTATATTCTTTCACAAAGAAAAGGCACGGGTAGTACAAATATAACACTAAGTTCTTCTTCAGCTACGAGCTCACCAGGGGCAGTTGGAACTTCTGCAACCTCTGGTTCTACTAGTGGAGCTTCTGGAGGTGGTTCAAGTGCTGAATCTGGAATTAAAATAGAATCAAGTGATGAAGTGATATTCTGGGAAGAACTTGATTTGGAATTACAAAGAATTATAAATACACCTCAAGATGAATACAAATCAGGTGCCCCAATTATAAATAAGAATGCAGGTCTAATAACGGTAACAGCAACTTTAAAACAAATGAATAGACTAGAAAATTATCTTGAAAAACTTCAAGATAAAGTACAACTACAGGTTTTAATAGATGTACAACTTCTCTCAGTAACTATGGAAGAAGGAAAGACAACTGGTGTTGACTGGCAACAGTTATATGCACTTCAAAATCTTGAACTTTCTGCACAAACTTTGGATTATAAAAATGTAGATACTTATGAAGGTGATTCAATAACTACAGCACTATATAACGGAGGAAGAGATGCCGCTAGTTTAGTTAGCATCAAAGCTGGGGGAAGTCTTAATGAAGTTATTAAATTTCTACAAACACAAGGAGATGTTATATCTATATCAAATCCAAAAGTTTTAACGCTAAATAATCAGCCAGCACTTATAACTGCAGGAACTGAGTACTTTTATAAAATCAAGTCAGAGACAAACCAACAAGGAACAGGTGGTGGGGTGGCAGCAACTACACAAAATGACTCTGTTCAGTCAGTATTTGCTGGTGTATTGCTAGATATAACTCCAGAAATTGCCGACGATAAAACTATAACCCTAAAAATAAACCCATCGCTATCTGAAACTGCACAAGACATATCACAAGAAAGTTCATCTAATAGAGTTATGCCACCTGACCTTAATCGTCGTCAACTATCATCAGTTGTAACAGTAAAAGATGGTCATAGAATTATTTTAGGTGGTCTTATTAATACTAAAAATGTTAAGAAATCAAACAAAGTTCCTCTGCTCGGTGATATTCCAGGATTAAGTTACCTTTTCAAATATGAAGAGATGACGAAACAGATTCAAGAACTTGTTATTGTGATCGAACCGCACATAATAGACAGAGCTAACAATGATCTTTCTCTTGCTGAACTAGGGTACAAAGGAATAACTGATGAAACTGTTATACTGAAAAAAGATTCTATATATAAAAAGACAGACAATATATCAAATGAAAAATAGCATCTTTGACAACTCTAAAAATGTTTTTATTGACAATGTAAATGCAAGAGATTACATTCAACTTGATAGAGTTTCAACCATATATCAGTCGCTTAAGGATTCGGTAAAAAAACCACTTAAGATGATACTTTTATTTGGAAAACCTGGAACTGGTAAGAGTATGTTTCTGACAAAGCTATACCATGATCTCTCATCTTCACAAAAGGTGTTTATATATCAAACACCTATTCTAGATGAAAGTGAATTTTTCAAATCACTCGCACAAGACCTGTTTAATGTTAAATATCAGGGCGAACTCAACTTTACACAATTTATGCTCATTGTTAAGAAAAACATGAGTGAAGATGTGCAAATACCATTAGTACTTTTAGACGAAGCACAGCTCTATTCAAGTGCACAGATGGAAAAGATAAGACTACTTTCAGATACTAGAAGTGTAAAGTTTGTTATTACTCTTCATAAAACAGAGAAAGAGGACTTAATTGCAAAAGAACACTTCCAAACCAGAATTTGGGAAACAATAGAGCTTGAAAATGCTTCAAGCAGTGAATTGAAAATCTATATACAAAAGAAGCTTATGAAAGCAAATTGTTTTGACAGTGCCAATATGTTCTCACAAAAACCTGTTAATCTTATATATAAGCTTACAAAAGGAAATTATAGAGATACCAATAAACTTCTATATACACTTTTTGAAATATATTCATGGTACAGTGAAAATAATCCATCAAATTTAAGGACAAATGTAATTTCAAAAAAAATTGTTGAAATGTCAGCTATACATACAGGTCTTATTAATGCTTAATGTTAATAACTTAGAAAA
>JAQIBW010000103.1 GCA_027858865.1 Sulfurimonas sp.
AGTGCTTGTTTTGTGTTGTTAGAGTTGCTGACAAGCAGAGGGCTTAAAAATGGCATACAAGAGAACATACATGCTGTTGCCCCATAAGAAAGCCCTATTATAAATATAGAGAAAAAAGCTGAATATTCCATAACTGTTATTTCTCTTTACTTGTTCTTCTTGGTAATGATTCCAAGATTTCTAAACTCTTTTTCTTCTAAAGTGTCTAGAAGTGAAACAAACAAGTCAAACTTTGCCTCTTTGTCACAGTTAATATGAACAGGTATTTTTAGTTCATATTTTGCAAGTTCTTTTTTTATATCTTTTTCTAAAATCTTTACCTTATCAAATAAAATATCGCCATTTTGTTTGATAGTAATTGTTAGATTTTTTTTGTCAGTTTGTGCAGTTGCAGTTTTTGCATTAGGAAGATCAACTGGTATTATTCCTTTAGCTACAAATGTAGCAGTAGTTAGAACTATGACAAGAAGCACGAGCATAATATCGATAAATGGGACTACATTTATGGAGTCAAACTTTTTAATCTGCAAGTTTTTTCTTTTCTTTAATATCCCAATGAGCTAGAAGAACTTCAATTTTTCTAGCTAAATGGTTATAAAAAATTATAGATGGAATGGCTACTATAAGTCCCATTGCAGTAGCTTTTAGGGCAAGAGCCAAAGATGTCATAATCATCTTGGCATCTAGAGAATCGCTTTGTCCCATCGCATAGAAAGTGATGATAATCCCAAATACAGTCCCAAGCAGTCCGATATATGGCGCATTTGATCCAAAAGTAGAGATGATATTTATGTTATTTGTAAGTTCAATCTCAAGCTCTTCTTTTGTCTCAAAACTTTGTACATCTACTCCTCTATAAAATAGAATTCTCTCCATCCAAAACCAAAAAGTCATAAAACTCATAACTCCAAGAAGACCGATAATACCGTAGTCAACAATATCTTTTATTAGTTCTATGTTCATATTTTTACCCACTTATTTATTATTAAAATTTTATAGTTGCACCAGCAAGTAAAGTTCTACCTGGGTTAACAGTTAGTCCCATATCTCTTATATCATATAGTCCATCATCATTTCTATCACCAGTTACACGTGGCATCATATAGTACTGATTGTCAAAAAGATTTTCAATCTTTCCAAATATTTCAATATCAAAGTCTGATACTTTTGTATTGTATTTTGCTCTTAAGTTAACAACGGCATATCCATCAACTTCAATTCTATTTAAATCATCTGCATATTGAGAAGATTTATAGTTAACGTCAGCTGTTAGCAGAACACTTGGCATTACTCTATAGTTACCCTCAAGATATACGGTATGGTTTGATGTTCTTGGTACAGTGTTGCCAGCTAAATCATGAACACTATCCACAGCACCATTTAGTATTAACTTATAGTTGTCAAATCTTGTATATTTTGAGTCTAAATAAGTGTAGCTAAAAACAAATGAAAGGTCTTTCTTCTTATTACTATTAACAGCTAGTTCTAAACCTCGGTTTCTAATGTCAGCATAGTTTCCATATGTAGTTGCCGCTGCAGTCGGATCTGTTACATAGTTACCGCTATCTTTTGCAATAACATCATTTCTATTAAGTTGAAAAATTGAAATTTCATATGAAAGTAAATCAGTTTTTTGTCTAATACCGATTTCATAGTTGATTGTTTTTTCTGTTGATATATTTGTATTGTTCGCATATGTATATCGACCTGAAAGAATATCGCCAGCATATAGTTGAGATACAGTTGGAACTCTAAAACCAGTAGAAATACTAGTGAATAGTATTTGCTTGTTTTTGAGATTGTAAGTAGCACCAACTCTATATGAATCCTCATAATAAGTTTTCTTCCAGTTAGCTGATGTTAAGTTATTTGTATAGTCATAACTAATTTGATCATATCTAGCATTTAAAGTGGTTACGAAATCTTTAGATACTTTGTATTTTAATTCTCCATAAATGGCATTGATGTCTTCCATAGAGTTTGTGTCACTGCTAACTGTTCCTGCCGGTGTAGTTACTCCTCGGGAGGTGTAATCAACTCTATAGGTATTACTTTTATCTTCTTCATTTTTTGCTATATCAAGACCAGCCATTAGCGCAAACTTTTTTGCACTAAGTCTATACTCTGATTTTAAACCAATTTGATTCGTCTTAGCATAAGAATCATAGACATGATCATCATTTAGACCATCATTATTGCTATCATATGCACTACTTCTATTTGTTGTAGTATCTTTATAGGTATATAGTTGAGTCATTAGGTTTGAATTGTTTGTTATATCGTTAGAATATGTAACAAAGTATTTTTCTAGGTCTATATCATATTTTGTCGCATATCCTACTTCACCAGCACTTTTTGGATTGTCATCAACCTGATTTGTATATACGCCTGCATCATATGTTGTGTGAGTAATTGAACCTGTATCATTTTCATATCTTAAGGTCTTGTCTGCACCAAATGTTATGTCACTGCTATCATTTATATAGTATTGAAATTTACCATTAGCAGACTTAGTCCAATAATCAGAATCATCCCAGTAACCATTACTCCTTTTATAACTTGCTTGAACATTGGCTGCAAAATTTTCTGAAGCTGCATTGTAAGCTGCTAAATATTTTCCATATCCATAGCTACCTTGCTCTATAGTTGCAAGACCTTTGTTCTTATTTTTAGGTCTCTTTGTAGTAATAATAATAGCACCGGCAAGGGCATCGTTACCATATAGGTAAGAAGCACCACCTTTTAAAACTTTTATAGATTGAATGTTGTCAATATCAATATTAACACTTCCAGCTCTCTCTTGAACAGGTACACCATCTATAACAATAGCTACACCAGGTTTCTCACCCATATACATCTCAGTTCCTACACCTCTGATATGTATCTTGTTTGAGTCACCTTCATTTTTTCTAACTGTTACCCCTGGAAGAGTGTTTAATACATCAGCAATATTTTCTGCATGAAACTCTTCTACCTCACTTCCTTGCATAGTTGAAGTACTAGAGACTTCTGTTAGTTTGTTTGCAAATTTATCATCAATTGTAGATGATTCTACTTGTATTGTTCCTAAGTCAGATGCTGTTGCATTTATTACTAACGCACAAATAACCGATAGGTAAACTCTTTTTTTCATTTCTTCCCCTTAAGAATAGTAAAATTATTTAGTGGAATTATAAGAATAAAGTGTTAATTATGTATTAAGTTTTATATTTAAGAAAGATTTAATTGTAAGTGTTTTTTTAGGTTATTTTATGCTGGTGTAGAGAAGATGTTATAAGCCTCCTATCATCTTCATTAGTTCTTCAGGTCTATTAGAATTTTTTATAGCATTCTCTTTTGTAATAGTTCTTTTTTGCAGTAGATCTATCAACTGTTGAGTTTGAGTTGTCATGTTTGTTTCTTTTTGATTTAGTTGCATCTGAGAGTAGAGTTGGTGAACTTTATCTTCACGTATCTGATTTTGAATAGCAGGGTTTGTTATAAGTATCTCTTGTGTTGCTACTTTACCGCCACCAACTCTAGGAATAAGAGTCTGAGATATAACGGCTACAAGTGAAGAAGCTAGTTGTGCTCTAACTTGGGCTTGCTCTTCTCCGTCAAAAACATCGATAATACGGTTAATAGT
>JAQIBW010000292.1 GCA_027858865.1 Sulfurimonas sp.
TACCTTTACCAGCTTTAAGTTGTGCTGCAAATTCTGCAACATCGATTTCTATCTTCATCTGTTTTTCCTTCTGTGTTCAATATTTTATCTTATTGACACAGAATTATTTACAGTCCCTATCATAATTTTTATCATCATTTCTAAAAGATGTCAAACCAACACTTACAGTAATATGAAACTTATTCCCATCGATGTCTATTTCTTTATTTGCAATTTCTTCTTTAATTTTATTGGCTAGAACTAACGCATCTTCAAGTTTTGTATATGACAAGATAATAGAAAACTCTTCACCGCCTATTCTTCCCAATATATCTGTTTTACGCGAGTTGTGTTTTAAAAGATTAGCAAACTCTTTCAAAACTATATCACCGCTTAAGTGTCCTAACGAATCATTTATCAGTTTGAATCTGTCTAAGTCAAACATCATCAAGGAAGTACTACTATTGATGTTACGTTTTACTCTTGAGAGTTCATCCTCGAGACGACTACTAAAGTACCTTCTATTATACAGTTCTGTCAAAAAGTCAGTAGTTGCTTGAAGCTCTAGTTTTTCTTGCATCTCTTTTTGAGTTGTAATATCTAGTATACTCCAAACTACTCCTGTACTGTTCTTTGTAAACTCAATCGATGAACCAATAAATTCACACCATATAGGTTTGTTGTCTTTTCTCTTTAGCTGATACTCTATCTTTTGATGAGAGTCAGTCTTAATCTTTGAAAAGTTATCTGTAAGTGATTTTTTAGATGGATTGTTTAAATGAATGTTTCTACTGCTCTGTCCAATCAATTCATCTTTAGAAAAACCAATAATCTCACTAAAGCGCTTATTTACCATCACAATCTGGCAATCCTCATCTACAAGCATCATACCTGAAGCATTATTTTCAAAAATCATTTCAAATCGTTTTTTTGTTAGTGACAACTCATCAAGAGTAATTTGCCTCTCCAAAAATGAACCAGCCCATTTAGCAAGCAGTCTCATAAACTCATCATCAGTTGAGTCATATTCCAACTGTCTAGCTTCTGGAGATGAGAAGTTAATAGTGCCATATACTTTAGCGTTGACTCTGATTGGTGCGCCAATATATGAAACAAGATCAAAGTCTCTGTGACACGGATGACCAACATATTTTGAGGTTGTGACATCTTGAATAGCCAATATATCATCTATTTCTAGAGTAGTTTTACAGTATGTTGAACCCAGTGCAAATAACTGTTCATCATAGAGTGTATTTGGAGGGGTTGACTGAACATCAACGGTATAGTCCTGCCCAACTATGTGGCTGACAATTCCAAACTCAAGACCAAAGTGTTTTTTTCCTATAACCAAAGCTTCTCTAAGTGTTTCTATAGGACTAGTATTTGAGATTGCCGCTATTTTATTTAGTTTGCGAAGAGTCTCATTTTGTCGCTTAATAATTCTTAGTTTATCACACACGTATAACTCCTCTTTATAATATACTATTATTACATAACGGAGCTAAGATTACAATGTCACTTGACAATATAATGCAAGTATAGTGCTATTCAAATATTGATAGTAACAGTTTGATTAAACATAGAAAATTAATACGATTCTTTAAAATAATCTATCTTAGATAAAATAACGTCTACTATTTAAAAGGCTCAAAATGAAGTACATCATAGACATGATAGATGATATACGAGAAAATATACAAAACTCACAAAACTATACTCTTCTAGCTATGCTTTTAAAAGAAGATGATGCACAGAACTTTCAAAATGCAGGTCAGAAGGTCATAACATCCATAGAGATAGACCATAACGATAAAAAGTTACTACTGGGCTTCTTAGATGGAGATGCGACTACAAAAGAGTTATTAGAGTCTGTAAACTCTTTAGATATGAAAGCTATGATGTATGAGGTGGTGGTTAAGGTTTCAGATGAGCATCCTCTGATGCCTGTTGTTGGGTTTGGAGAAAACAACGAGCAAAGAGCGTACACTTTTTTTGTAACTACACTAATGTGATTTCCATTATTTCAAGTAAAAACAGTGCCTCATATCGGTTGAAGATTGCCTTCGTTAGATGATTTTTACGTATGTCTATGTAGGTGTTTTGTGCATCTGTAAAGTTAGCGTACTCCAAGTGAGTGTTTTCAAACAAAGCTCCCTTAAAATCTGTACCCGTAAAATCAGCTTTTTGTAGTGAAGCGTTTCTAAAATCTACTTCTTTTGCACGGCACTCTTTCATGATTAAATCTTCTAGTTGCAAGCCTAAAAAGTTACTGTCATTTAAAATGGACTCTACAAATCGTAAAGGACCGGCACTTAGTAAACTTTTATAGTCACACATCGTCCAGTCAATCCCAACCATTTTACAAGATACAAAAGTAACATCACTCATTTTAGTATCGGTTAGTTTCATAAGACTCAGGTTACAGTTTTCAAAATGGCACTCGATAAATCTACATGACAAAAAAAAAGTTTCACTAAAGTCGCAAGAGACAAACGTACATGATTCAAACTCTACTTTTTTTATCTTTAAGCCATGAAGGCTAATATCTTTAAAATCCTCTGCAAAACAGTCTAAACCATCAACAATACTTACTACAGCCATTTCTATCCTTTTGGAGCAAGATAATTTTTAAAAACTCCTAATATACTTTAGTTCTAAAACAACTTTATTGGTAAGCCTAAACCACCGCCAGACGATGGAGAAAAACTTGTGTCGATGCCACCGAGTGCGTCTTGTTTTGAGTTGAGAAGTGAAGCTGTATCTCCAAGATTTGAAGAAAGTCCTTTACTTGAACCACCTGCTTTTGCCAATATGCCAGCTTTTAGGTCTTTCTCAAAACCTCTAGTTACTTTGGTTAGCATTTTGCTCATACCTTTAGACAGCTGTTTATCTAAGTCACTTTTTACTTCTATGCTAGGTTGTTCAAGTTTTCCATCTACAGATATATCTACGTTAAAGTTTGAGATGCCAGACAGCAAGTCGTTTACCACTTTTTGTGATGGCATCTGAAGTTTTACCTGTATTACATTCACTTTACTTTTCGCTTTTATGTTTGCATCTTCGACTGCCCCTTTTAAAGTAGCATTTGTAACTATGTCGTTCATACTAAGAGATTGCATATCCAGAGCTGCTGTTTTAAAGCCTATAATCTTCACATCAAAGCTTGTGTTTGCTTTATCTCCACGTCTATCATCAACTACATCTGCGACTATCCTCCTATACTGTGTTCCTTTAGCATCTGCATGAATCACAGTAGGTTTACCATATAGTTTTTGGTTGCTAGAGAGGTCTTTGACATTTACATCTAAAACATCACCCTTTAGTTTTATGTTTATCTTAGACTCTTTTACTACAAGGTCTGGGATTTTTGAAAGATTTGCATACTTTATCCATCTTCCTTGACCACGGGGAGGAGGAACATCGAGAGCCTTTTCTTTTTTAGCACCATCGCTAATGTAAGGAGCTAGCATCTCATAGTATTTAAGCAGCATTTTCATATACCCACCGATCTCGTCACTCATAAGTGTTCCTATGAGGTTAGCTCCACCTCCTGCACTTAGAGAGTACTTCTTTTTAAGACGTTCTAGGTCTTGTTGAGGAAGATTTTTTAAAGCATATATCTGTTGTTTGAGACGTTTTTGGTCTGCATTAAAATCTTTTTTTAAAGATGTATATTTGCCTTTTAGAGAGTTAATCTTAGACTTTAGTTTGTCTATGTCACTCTTAGCAGATGCTATCTTTGTTATGTCCCCATCTTGTAGGCTCTTTTGGAGTTTCTTTGCATCTGCTTTTATCTCATCTACTTCATTTTTGCTTTTTAACTCAGACGATATTTTTGTCCACTTCTCTTTTGTTTTTTCTATATCTGCTTTTAGTTTCTGAGCTTCTGCTACAGACTTTAGTTCCTCTTTTGCCAAGATGTCATCTACGCTTGGAAGAACGAATGGATTACTATCTAAAGATGCTGACTTTTTATCTGTGGCTTTTGCTTTAGTAGCTTCAGTTTTTGCAACATAAGCGTCATCATAAGCTTTTGCCGTAGTCGCTCTTTTTTCATTAAAAGCCAGTGCCTTAACGTTTAGCATCTCTATCATCGCTTTTTTCTCTATAAGCGCAGAAAAACCAAGAGCAAATTCTACATCTCCTACTTGAACAAGGTTATGAGTAAGTTTGTCTTTGTCTGCTATCTGGATGCCGGATATCTTTACACGCAGATCTGAAAAGCTTGAACTAAAATCTTTGATGTTTACTTGTGTTTGCAAAGAATAAGCAAGAGATTTTTCTATACCTACGCGAGCAATCGGGTCAAAGATGAAGATAAAGATAACTGCAATTGCCACAGCTAAACCACCAAAAACACCTAGACCCCACCAACGAAAAAATGAGTTTGATGATGCTTCATCGTTAAATAGCTTCATCCAGCTAGTAGCTTTCCACTCATTTAGCTTAGCACCTATCTGGTCTCTATAAAGAGTAATAACTCTGTTTAATACAAGTAGCATCGGAATAGCAAGTACAGCCGATACTATTAGAGAACCAGTTACCAGTGTATAGTTAAACGAACTCCATCTAAATAGTGCTGAGTTATATAAAGATGTAAAGAAACCATTAAGAGATTCATTTGTCAGAACTGAGTAACCAAGAGACTCAAACATAGGATCAAACAGATAACCTACTCCGCTAAAGATAGCAGTAAAAAGTAAGAAGAGTCCAAAGTTGATATTTAAGATAAGTGCTATAAAAAGAATATCTAAGAGGATAAGAGAACTTGTAGGTAAAAAACCTGCAAACATCGCTAAAACTATAGCACCGGAGAGTTGCCACGATTTACCTGAAGAGTTAAGAGCCTTAAAAAGCTTACGTATAAAATTAAACACCACACACCCCTTATTCGATATTATTGATTATTATACATCAATTAATCATTATAAGGAGATTATTTGGCTTTTTACTTGTTAGTAAGACCGTGAAGAGTACCTATGATCTCATCCATTTTATGGCTGATAAGGCTTACATCATCTGAAATGTTATTTACTTCGCTAGCATTAGTATTTAGTGCATCTGAGCTCTCAGAGATTGACTGAATAAGAACATTTGTAGTAGCTGAAGTCTCTGCTAAAGACTTTTGAGTACGTTCTGCAAGTTTTCTTACTTCATCTGCAACAACTGCAAACCCACGACCATGCTCGCCAGCACGTGCAGCTTCTATGGCAGCATTTAAAGCTAGTAAGTTAGTTTGTTCTGCAATCTCACCTATATTCGACAAGATTTCTTTAGTTTCATTTGCACTTGAAACCAAAGTTTGAAGGTTATCAACCATCTCATTCTCTTTTTGAGAAACATTATGTATACGTTCTACAGTACTGTTAATCATATCTTTTAACTCTATAATAGTCGTATCAGTTATTTCACTAATCGTTTCATTTAACGTATTAGATGTTTCTACAATATGGTGTTGAGTATCTTTATTTTCTTGTTCCATATTTTGTAGAGATTGTCCTAAAAGGTTAATGTTGTTTAGTAGATCAGCCATTTTCGCTTCTACTTTTACATCACTTCTTGTAGTAAACTTACCATCTGCATAACTTTGTAAAGTTGTTATGGCATTATCTAGAGTTTTTTCTGATGATGTCAACATATTATTCATACTATTTCTAAGAACATGAACATATGGTGTTTTACTGTCTGCATTTACTCTGCATGAAAAGTGACCTCTTGACACCCTATCTGCTAAAAGAACCATTTCTCCGGCAACACGAGTATCATTTAGTGTCGCATCTTGGTAACTTGTCACTATCTTGTTAAAGTTTATTTCCGCTTCGTTAGTCGAGTCTAGGTTGATATCAACCTTATTTCTCTTAAACTCCATCATCTCAATCAAGTCTAATCTTTTCTTATTTAAAGAACTAGCCCCACCTGAGTCTTTAATCAAATTCACTCCAATAACTACAGCAAACACAACTACCGCTAAAACTGCTTGGATAATATTTGAACTAGTTAGAAAAAGAGAAGCTATTAAAATTACGAATGCGATTGAAACTACTATTGGTGTTTGTAAATTATTCATCTATGTCCCTATCTGCATGTTTTGTATAGCGCTTGAGCTGCTTCGATTTCTTGTTGTGAAGGTTTTCTTCTACATGACATATAGCGCATTTGGTTTGTAACTGTATCTTTCATAGGATAAACAGTTGCGTATACCCAGTAGTAACCACCATCTTTAGTTTTGTTTTTAACGTAACCGTCCCATACTTTTCCACTTTTTACAGTATCCCATAGATCTTTAAAAGCTGCCTTTGGCATATCTTTGTGTCTTACAACATTATGAGGTTTTCCGACCAATTCATCGAGTGTATATCCAGCGATTTTACAAAAGTCATCATTAGCAAATAAAATAATACCTTTATCATCAGTTTGTGAGACTAGAAAATCGTCATTTTTTAGAACGTGTTCTTGCATGATACCTCTTTTTGTTATTTATAATTGTAATTATAGCAAGAAAGTGCTGATAATTAAAATACAAATGAAACTTTTTTGCTCTACTTAATCTTAAAACACAAAGTTGTCACATATTTATACCTTTTATTAACTTTAAATATCACAGTCAACTCTCAATCATTTAAATAATTTAAATCCAATTTAGGCATAATTTGACAAATTTCAGAAATTAAAGGAATACAACATGGATGCAAAAAGCATTGAAACTTTATATAATC
>JAQIBW010000002.1 GCA_027858865.1 Sulfurimonas sp.
GTGCTAGAGCTTTTGATGGTGGTGATTTTGACTATGCAAGAGCTTATGGTGTTGAGCTTCAATACCTTCTGAATTTTTCTAAAATGGCTAATGTATATTTTGGTGTAAATGCAGGTAAAGTTGATATGAGATATGAAGATAAAACGAATAGTAATACTTTTAAAATAGATGATACTTATCTTGGTGGAGACGTTGGAGTAAATATACATTTAGGTGAAAGTGCAGACTTTGAAGTAGGTGCTAGAGTAATGAGTCTAAATGCAACTGCAACTAATGGTGCAGTTAAATATGACTTTGATAATATTGTAACTGGTTATGCAAGTATTATTTTTAAATACCAAATGGATTAATAAGTGAGATATATATTATTGACTATTTTTCTTTTATCAGGCTTAGTGCAAGCGGATATGATGAAGAAAAAAACATTGGCTTGTCCAAGTATTGAGCAATTGCAAAAAGCACCGCTAGACAAAGATGAAAATTCTATGAATTTAAGCATGTATGCTATAGCAAATGATTGTCAAATCATAGATAAAAGAGATAAAGTCGAAGCCATTGGTTATGACCCTACAAACTCAAAAGAAATTTATCAACAAATACTCTATAAAAAAACAGGTATTCATCTATATATTCTTAAATCAACAATCCAAGTTGAACAAGATGGTAAAAAAGGCTCATATAGATTTTAAATCTTAATGAGTCTTATGAAGCCTTTGAATATACTAATATTGAGAGTCTAAAATGAGACGTATTCTATGGTTTCGACTTGATTTAAGAGTAGAAGACAATCCTCTTCTTTCACTTGAAGGAGAAGTCTTTCCTATCTTTATTTTTGACAGAAACATTTTAGACAAACTTGAAAAAAATGATAGACGTGTAAGTATGATTTTTCACTATGTACTTAAGCTTAAAGAGAAACTAAAGGAATTAGGTCTTGACTTAAAAATATTTTATGGTAAACCACAAGAGATATTTAACTCTTTGAATCTTAGCGAGTTTGATGAGGTCGTAGCATCTGGTGATTATGATTCTTATGCAAAAGAGAGAGATCTTGAAATATCACTACTCATCCATTTTCACTACATCTATGATACTTATCTTTTTAAACCTAAAGAAGTATTAAAAGGTGACGGTTCTCCTTATTTGGTTTTTACGGCATTTTATAACAAAGGCATTCCCCTTTTAAAGGGTCGTGAAATATCAGTTTACAAAAATACTAGTCAAATACTTTATAACTCTGATTATACAAATGAGCTGACATTGGAATCTATGGGCTTTGAAACACAAATATTCGAAATTTTACAAGACATAAATGAAAAAATAGAGCAGTTTAAGAAGTTACTTCCAGAGTATAAAATAAATCGAGATTTTTTAAGTATACCAGCGACATCTGACTTGAGTGTAGCTTTACGTTTTGGTTTAGTAAGTGTTCGAGAAATTTATAGAAAATTTGTTGATTTGGAAGGTGGTGAAGCTTTTATACGTCAACTTATTTTTAGAGATTTTTACGCTTATCTGCTGTTTCATTTCCCACACCTTCAAACACACAACTATAAAGGTAAATTTAACGGCATAGAAGATAAAGAGAAGTTTGAGAGATTTTGTAGTGCTTCTACCGGTTTTCCTATAGTAGATGCAGGAGTAAGAGAACTTCTACAAACAGGTAAAATGCATAACCGTGTTCGTATGGTTGTAGCCTCTTTTTTTACAAAAGATTTGCTCCTACCGTGGCAGTGGGGAGAGAAGTTTTTTGCACAACATCTGCTTGATTATGACGCAGCATCAAATATCTTGTCTTGGCAGTGGAGTGCAGGAACAGGGATAGACCCACAACCATATTTTAGAGTATTTAATCCATATCTACAAAGTAAAAAGTTTGATAAAGAGGCTGTGTATATCAAAAAATATCTCCCTGTGTTAGAGCAGATTGATGCAAAATATATTCATAACGAAGAGTATTTACTAGAAGCAAAAATCCCAAATTATCCAAAACCTATGGTAGAGCATAAAGTTGCTGCTAAAATAGCGATAGATTATTTTAAAAATGGAGCCTGATATTGTATATAAAAATATCTTTATTGATTGTTTTAGTTCTATTTAATCCTGCTCTTTTTGCAGATGCACAGTATTAATCTTAATGCTAATATCCCTAAAATACAATATACGAGGAGTAAATGATGAGCATCTATGAAAAAACGTCTCTTATAGAGTGTGGAGTTGATGAACTTTTTTTCTTTCATCTTGATTCAAACAATATAAAAGCGATTAGTCCAAAAAATATACAAGTAACTCTTTTGAATGAAGACTTTGTGCCAAAAGAGGGTGCAATTTTAAAGTTAAGAACAGTCAAAAACTTTATTCCCATTATCTGGGAGGTTAAGATTGAGAAACTAGATGCACCAAACTTGCTTGTAGATATAGCTATGAAGTCACCGTTTAAATATTGGAAACATTCTCATATCTTTACTCAAAAAGATGAAAATTTTTGTGAGCTTAAAGATATCGTGGAATACAGTTTACCTTTTGGATTTATGAATTCCTTATTTGATATTTTTGTACAATACGAATTGAAATCAATGTTTGAATTTCGACATAAGATAACCAAAGAACTTTTGGAGAGTTAAAAATGAGTATTTATAGTATAGAAGTAAAAGATATAGATGGCAAAGATATTACTTTACAAAAGTATGAGAAGCGCGTGATGCTTATAGTAAATGTAGCGAGTAAATGTGGTTATACCGGACAATATGAAGGTTTACAAGAACTTCATGAAAAGTATGCGAACCAAGGACTTAGTATATTAGGTTTTCCTTGTAACCAGTTTTTATCACAAGAACCAGGGACAGAAGAAGAGATAAAGAACTTTTGTATGAGCAGTTTCGGTGTAGAGTTTGATATGTTTTCCAAAATAGATGTAAATGGTGACAATACACATTCCCTTTATCTATATCTCAAAGACAATGCAGGTGGTTTTTTAACAGACGGCATTAAGTGGAATTTCACAAAGTTTTTGGTTGATAAAAATGGAAAAGTATTTAAGCGCTATGCTCCTTCAGTAACACCAAAAGAGATAGAAGAAGATATTAAGAGTTTAATATGAATCTCTAAAACTACAGCTGTAATTACGATACAATGTAAGCTTTAAGGAATACATATTAAATCATTTAATAAATTTATAGATTCAATTATCACTAATAGTACAAAAACAAAGTTGTATTTTGTCTCATCTTTTATTTTTGTTGCTATTATGACAAGTATATTGGCGATATCTGTTACTCTTTACTATCAAGAAAAACAAATTAAACGTGAATTCTCAAAAGAAGCCGTAGTATATTTGCAAAATAAAACTACACTTTTACAAAGTAGAGTCGAGCAGTATAAAAA
>JAQIBW010000032.1 GCA_027858865.1 Sulfurimonas sp.
CATGAAGCTACAGCCAAAAATCTACTAAAGTTTGCTATAATCACTAAAATAAAAAAATCATATAAAGAGAACAACTATGGATAGAATTGAACCAATGACACTTTTCGGTTACGAAAAACTACAAGCTGAAGTAAAAGATTTAAAAGAAGTTAAAAGACCTGAGATTGTAAAATCGATTGAAGAAGCATTAGAGCATGGTGATTTAAAAGAAAATGCTGAATATCATGCAGCTAAAGAGGGTCAAAAAAACATAGATAATCGTTTAGCAGAGTTGGCAGAAATTTTAGGTAATTCTCGCATAGTTGATCCCTCTGAGCTTGAGCATGCAAAAATCAGTTTTGGTTCAACTGTTGTTATGACAGATATGGAAACTGATGAGGAACTTACTTATACTATTGTTGGTGGTTGTGAGAGTAACCCTGATATGGGTCTTATCTCTTTTGGCTCACCTCTGGCAAAACAACTTCTTGGACGTGAAGAAGTTGATGAGGTGAAAGTTAAACTTCCAAATGGTGTAAAAGAGTACGAGATAGAAGAAGTGAGATATCAGGAGATTGTTTTTGAGTGCCATTAATGTTGGAATTATCGGAGCTAGTGGTTACACTGGTTTAGAACTTGTAAAAATCCTTATCAATCATCCAAACTTTACTCTCTCTTATCTTGCAAATTCTGAGGGTGGTATAACTATAGATAAATTGCATCCCTCTCTTTCCAGTGTATGTAGTATGGAAGTTCAAAAAGCTGACATAGATGCAATAGTTTCTAGTTGTGAGCTTGTATTTTTAGCACTTCCTCATAAAACTGCAATGGCTTATGTAAAACCACTTATGGCTAAAGGTGTAAAAGTAGTTGACCTTTCAGCTGACTATAGACTTCCTCAAGATATGTATGAAGAGTTTTACACTGCTCATACAGATGCTGATAACTTAGAACATGTTGTATATGGTCTTCCTGAGGTTTATCGTGAAGAGTTAAAGTCTGCTAAACTTGTAGCAAATCCTGGGTGCTTTCCAACTTCCGCACTTTTAGGTCTTCTTCCGTTTATGGATAAAAGAATAAAACATACTCCTATAATCATAGACGCAAAGACCGGAGTAAGTGGAGCTGGGAAGAAACTTAGTGATGTTACTCACTTTGTAAATGTAAATGACAATCTATTTGCATATAATCCTCTGATGCATAGACATGCTCCAGAGATTGCGCAAAAGCTTGGGGTTTCATTTGATGAAGTGAATTTCGTTCCGCATCTTATTCCTCTAACTCGTGGTATGATTTCTTCTATATATATTCAAGTAAGTCAAGACTTTGATGCATTTGAAGTTCTTAGTGAGTTTTATAAAGATGAACCTTTTGTCCGTGTGAGTGAAAACCCTGTTGATATGAAAAATGTAGCCGGAACTAACTTTTGTGATATTTATGTAAAACAAAAAGGTAACATACTTTTTATATCTAGTGCTATTGATAACCTTATGAGAGGGGCTTCATCTCAAGCTGTTGTAAATGCAAATATTATGATGGGCTTGTGCCAAAAAACAGCGATTCCAACTATAGCCTATGTACCATAGCAATATTGTGCTAAAAAAAGGTGCATTTGTTGTCTCAGATGCACACTACTCACGCATTCGTCCAGAGCTTCTTGACTTTTTAAACGCAATTCATACAAAAAAACTTAAACCTACGCAACTTATACTGATGGGTGATATCTTTGACACTCTTTTTGGTAATGTGCCTTACACTCAAGAAGTAAATTTTGAAGCTATAAAAATACTAAACGAGATATCTCAAGAGATAGAAGTGATATATCTAGAAGGTAATCATGATTTTAATCTTAAAAATGTATTTCCAAATGTAAAAGTATTTGGTATAAAACAACAACCTGTTAGCGTTACATATAAGGACAAAACTATATTGCTCGCCCATGGTGATATCGAGAGTCCTTTACTATATAATGTATACACTATGGTTGTAAGAAACCCTGTAGTAATTAGTATTTTAAATGTTTTGGATTTAATTTTTGATCATCCTATTATAAACAGGTTGGATGATTATTTAAGTAAAAAAGATGATTGTAAAGAGTTTAGAGGATTTAGAGAGTTTATACAAAGTAGACTAGAAAACAAATACACTTGTAACTACTTTGTTGAAGGGCATTTTCATCAAAATAAAACACTAAAGTTTGAAGATTATACATATATAAATTTGGCAGCTTTTGCTTGCAATCAAAGATATTTTATTGTAGAATCTTCACAAGATGTTGAATTCTTAGAAGAAAATATTTTTTCTAAATGAGACTATAAAGTCAGGAGACATATAATA